>DBGBJN010000045.1:0-1522 GCA_048449885.1 Collinsella sp. | reverse complement strand
CGGGCCTCGTTGTGGGCGCCGCTGGCGATTTGGAGCGAAAAGCCGTGATCGAGACGGGGGAGCACCAGGCCAAAGGACTTGGTGGCGCCGCCCGCGAGCTGACGAGCGCTTTGGTTGGGCAGGTAGCCAAGGCGATTGATGGTCTCGTTGATGAGCTTGAGGGTCTCGGGGCGCAGCTTTTCGGGGTGGTTGAGCGCGTTGGAAACCGTGCCCAGCGAAACCCCGGCCTCGCGCGCGACGTCGCTGATTTTTACCTTTGCCATATCGGCCCCTTTGATGCGTTTCAAGTACAAGCCAGATTGTAGCATCCCAAACCTACCAAAAAGGGACAGGTTTATTTTGGCAGGTTTTATCTGGGGAAACGCCGTTGCCAGCGCGACCACCACGAAGGTGCCTGTCCCCATTGTGGTGGTTTGGACCGGCTGGACGTGTGTGCATCGGGTGGTATCTAAGTTGAGATACCACTTCTGGTATATCAGCTTGTGCTTGCGTGAGTACAATACTCGAACGTTATACGTCTCAGCGCCCCTTGTGCGTGGACGTCTTGCAGTCACGCGAACGAAGGGATTTATCTTATGTGCGGAATCGTCGGCTACACCGGCTCTGATATTGCAAAGAACATCCTGGTCACGGGCCTCAAGCGTATGGAGTATCGCGGCTATGACTCCTCGGGCGTCGCGCTCGAGGTGGGCGAGGGCGCCGCGGCGCACCTCGACGTCATCCGCCGCGTGGGCAAGGTCGCGGGCCTGGAGAGCGAGCTTTCCAACATTGACAGCGACGCTACCTGCGGCATCGGCCACACCCGTTGGGCCACCCACGGCAAGCCCTCCGTCGTTAACGCTCACCCCCACACCAGCTGCGACGGTCGTATCGCCATCGTCCACAACGGCATCATCGAGAACTTTGCCGAGCTGCGCGAAGAGCTGCAGGGTCGCGGCCACCACTTTAAGAGCGAGACCGATACCGAGGTCTTCGCGCATCTGATCGAAGAGGCTTATGCCGAGACGCACGACCTGATGGCCTCCGTGCGCGAGGCTTGCACCCACGTGGTCGGTGCCTATGGTCTGGCCGCCGTGTGCGCTGACGAGCCCGGCGTGATCGCCGTGGCCCGCAAGGATTCCCCGATCGTGGTCGGCGCGGGCGAGACCGGCGCCTATGTCGCCTCCGACGTCATCGCGCTCATCGACGCAACCCGCGACGTCGTGGTGCTCGAGGACGGTCAGTTTGCCAAGCTCACGCCCGCAGGCGTCGAGTATACCGACGAGGCCGGCAACGTGATTGAGCCCAAGGTCACCCACATCGACTGGGACCTGGATATGGCAGAAAAGGGCGGTTATCCCGACTTTATGCTCAAGGAGATTCACGAGCAGCCGCGCGTCGTGCGCGACACGCTGGTCGGTCGTATGACGCCGGCCGGCGAGCTCGACATCGACGAGCTGGGCCTTTCGCTCGAGGAGCTCAACGACATCGACCGCGTCTACGTGATCGCTTGCGGCACCAGCTATCACGCTGGCCTCATTGC
>DBGBJN010000044.1:0-6551 GCA_048449885.1 Collinsella sp. | reverse complement strand
ACCGCCGAGCGCAACATCGCCAGAAACGTTACTCCCCAGCTGGCCATCGAGGTCATGCTGTTCGATATCAGGAAGGCACTGAAATGCCGTTAGTCGTACCCGTTAAGTTTACCTACGCCTCGCGCGACCTGTGGTTCGATCCGCAGGATTTGGATATCCTCGAGGCCGATTATGCCATTTGCTCCACCGAGCGCGGAACCGAGATTGGCCTGGTCACGGCCGATCCCTTTGAGGTGCCGCAAGACGAGATCGGTCAGCCGCTCAAGCCCGTGCTGCGCGTGGCGAGCGACATCGACCTGCAGCTTGCTGACGACCTGGCCATCCAGGGCGACGAGGCCATGGTCGATTTCCGCCGTCTGGTCAAAGAGCTCGACCTCGAGATGAAGCCGGTCGGCGTCGAGTACCTGTTTGGCGGCGAGAAGGCCGTGTTCTACTTTGCCGCCGAGGAGCGTGTCGATTTTCGCCAGCTCGTCAAGGACTTGTCCTCGACGCTGCATATTCGCGTCGACATGCGCCAGATCGGTGTGCGCGACGAGACCCGTCTGGTGGGCGGCTATGCCCAATGCGGACAGGAGCTCTGCTGCACGCGCTTTGGCGGACAGTTTGAGCCCGTTTCGATTCGCATGGCAAAAGAGCAGGACCTGCCGCTCAACTCGTCCAAGATCAGCGGCGTGTGCGGCCGCCTGATGTGCTGCCTGCGTTATGAGTTCGAGGCGTACAAGGACTTTAAGAGCCGTGCGCCCAAAAAGAAGACGCTCATCGATACGCCGCTTGGCAAGGCGCGCATCCAGGAATATGACACGCCGCGTGAGCAGCTGGTGCTGCGCCTGGAGAACGGCAAAGTCTTTAAGGTCAACCTGGCCGATATGACGTGCTCGGAGGGTTGCAAAAAGAAGGCCGCCGAGCAGGGCTGCAACTGCCGCCCCGACTGCGTGACGCGCGACGTGCTCGAGCGCATCGAGTCGCCCGAGATGCGTCTGGCGCTCATGGAACTCGATCGCGAAAACGGCGTCGACGTGGGCGATGGCCTGTCGAGCGCCGATCGTCTGGCCGGCACATCGATGCCCAAGCGCCGTCGTCGCGATGCCGAATCCGATGCTCGCACCGCTCAGGGCCAGGGCGAGGGCCGTGGCCGTGGAAAGGGCCGCGGCAAGGCCGAGGCGCCCGAGACCGAGGGAGCAGCCGATGGCCGTCGCCGCCGCAAGCGCACGGCGTCCGTCGACAATGGCGAGGCCGCGGGTAAGAACGCTTCCCGCGAGCGCGAGGCTCAGCAGCCCCAGCAGCAAAATCGCGGCGGTGGCATGAACCCCACGCGCCGTCGTCGCCGTCACCTGTCGAGCGAGGAGCGCGAGGACGCCTTCCGCGCCGCAGCTGCTCGCGAGGCCGGTGCCGCTCCCAAGGGCGCCTCGGCCTCCGACGCGCCTGCCGACAAGGCTGGCAAGCCGCGTGGCGAGGAGGAGCGCGCGTCACGTCCGCGTCGTCGCCATTCCTCGGGCGCGCAGCAGAAACCCTCGATTCCTTCTGTGGCCGATCAGGTTTCGGATGGCGAAGTCAAGGTCACGCGCCGTCGCCCCGGCGATGGCGGAGGAGCTGCCGCCAAGGCTTCGCACGGCGGCGCTCGCGACGAGTGCGAACCGCGTGAGAATCGCGGTGGCGAGGGCTCGACCGACCAGGGTCAAAAGCGTCGCCGTCGCCGTCGCTCCCGCAAGCCGCGCCAGGACGGCGGCGAAGGCTCGACCCGCACCTCGTCCGCACCGCAACCGCCTACCGGCGAATAGCGCCCGTAAACGGATGCAACCTGTCTGACCCCAGCACCTCTGGGTATCATGGCTCTACACCGACAACCCTCCCTTCGCCTTCGCGTAGGGAGGGTTGTGTCATGAAGAGACATCTGAACGTATTGACTCGCTTGCAGGGCGCAGGTGTCCTACCGTTTGCGGACGAATTGCTACCGCTTGCCGAGCACGTGACATACGAGGCGCTCGAGGCGTTGTCGCCCACGCGATGCGCCGGCTGCGAGCGCTCCGGTGCGCTGATCTGCCAGGATTGTCTGGCATCGCTCGCGCTCATCGACCCGTGCCATAGCTGCATCCGATGTGGTGCCCCGTTTGGGGATTTGCTGTGCACCGAGTGCTCGGTCGAGGGCGCGTCTTCGGCAATGGCCGAGGCGCTCGATCGCTGTCTGGCGTGTGCCGTCTACGCACATCCGCTGCCGCGCATCATCAAGGCGTACAAGGATGCGGGCGAGCGCCGTCTGGCACCGTATCTGGCGGAGCTATTCTACGACACCGTCTTGCATGCCCAGGCGGCAGCCCCCGATCGCTACGGCGGTGTGCTGTCCGGTGCGGACGCGGTGGTGTTTGTGCCCGCGACTGCGGCGGCGTTTCGGCGGCGTGGATTCGACCATATGGAAGCAATTGCGCGCTCGTTTTGCGATCTTTCGGGTGTGTCGTTGCTGGACGCCCTGGTCAAATACGGTCACGGTGACCAGCGTGAGCTCGGTCGCGATGAGCGCCGGGAACATGCCCGGGGCATGTACGAGACAGTCGAGGATGTGCGCGGCCGCCGTCTGCTGCTCATCGATGATGTCATTACCACGGGCGCGACCATGGCAGCAGCCTCGGCGGAGCTCAAACGTGCCGGTGCTGCGGCCGTCGATGGCCTCGCTATCGCACGCGTTTGGTAGGGGTGGTTTTGTGGCAGTGAAGATAGCGCGACGCATCGAGCCGACAAGCGAGCAACTGGCGGCCTCTGTAATCCTGACTGGCGCCTCGGCGCTGCGCATGATGCGCGCCGAGCGCCGACAAATGGGTTACATCAGTTGGAGGGACCTCGCTCCCGATGAAGAGTGCCGTGTGCTGCGCGCATCGTCGCCCTCGGCCGAGGACATCTATCTTCCCGATTTGGTGAGGATCGGGGTCGTGAGTGGCGAGGTTCAAGAAGACCTGTGCCTACTGGTGGGATCTGCAAAGCAGCGTCGCCGCATGCCTGGTGCAAGCTGGTCCGTTTGTTCTACAGGCCTGCCGGACGCTTCGATTTTGGAGGTGGAGCCGGGGGTGTACAGCTTGTCTCCCGAGGCCCTCTGTGCCGCCGTTGCGCGCGAAGTCGGCTGTATCCAGGCATTTGCCCTGGCCCAGGAGCTGTGCTCTAAGATTTCGCTGAGCGATCGCGGGCAGTATTTGCCCCCTTACAGCTCGCCCACCGTGAACAGGCTTGCAAAGGATAGGGACCAGCCGTCAGATGTCGGTTACTTTGAGGTCGAGCCCGTGCTGACGCCCGATCGCTTGGCAGATTACCTTGGGGCATGCAAGGGGAGCTCGGCCAAGCAGCTGCGGCGGCTGTGTCCCTATCTGTCGGAAAACCTACGCTCACCCATGGAATGCATCATGCTTGCCATGTTTTCGCTTCCGTTTTCCTATGGCGGATTTGCCTGCGGTCCCTTTAAGACCGACCACAAAATCGAGTTCAACGACCGTGCGCAGGCGATCTCGGGGATGCCGTATGCGGTTTGCGATGCCTATCAGGAAGCAGCTCGGTTTGACCTGGAATACAACGGTGAGCAGGGTCATTCCTCCCGGAGGGGACGTATCCATGACGAAAAACGCAACACGGGCTTGATTACTATGGGAATCGAGGTCGCGACGGTCAACAATGAAATGCTCTGCGACATGGAAGCGATGGAAGCGCTCGCATGGCGCATCCACCAGCGTATGGGTAAGCGATATCAGAATCGCGTAGAGGCTCGTCGAAAGAGGCAAGATGCTCTGCTGAATACGCTCCGAGCGTGCTTTGGGCTCAAGCCGGTGTAAAACTATGGCTTTATAGGGGGTCTGTTTATATGCTCTGTGCAAAAAACGGCAAATATGAGTACTGTTACTAGATTAGTGACAGCAAAAACAAAGAAGCTTGGGCCGAAAATCTGGATTCAGCGAAGAGATAATAAACGAATGTGGAATATCTTGGCGCCAAGCAGGCTGTGCGGAACTCAAAAAGGGCTCGTGGGGCGGTAATACGCTGCTACTAAATTGGTAACAGTACTCATATTTGCCGTTTTTTGCACACGGCACCCTGAGACGGGTGCCCCGGAGCTCCCCGTGGGGGAGCTCCGGGCTTCATGGGGGCACGAATGATCCGTCCCGACCTGCAAAATCTGTACTCGAGATGCGAATAACGTCCCTAACCTTAAACTATAGCTTGAACTTAGCTATAATGCGCTACGTTCCTGCCAGGCTGTGGTTGCGGACGGACGAAATGCCCATCCTAGTCCAAGACAGACGCGGTCAAAGGGATCCACGTAAGCGACCGCGTGCGCGCGGCGCGATCATGGCGCGTCCTAGATGTAAGCCGCACCGTCCGTTCTACTTTCTTTGGGGCAATACCGCCTCGCGGGCGAGCGGGCCAGTCGTGAAGGTGGCTGCGGCCTCCCGAGCAAACGCCCCGGTGCGCAAGTGTGGGGTCAAATACCAGGTCAGCTGGTGGGAACAACCCGATATTCCGTGCGGGGCACGGATCGTATACGACACAGAAGGCAGGGTAGTGGACATGGTGAGGGGCAGCTTGATGCATGCGGCTCGGTTGGGTGCTGGGACCGCGGCGGTCATTGCCGTTTTGGGCCTGAGCGGATGCGCGTTCAATCCACTGTCCACGTTCACGACGCCCACGATCGACCAGATCGAGCGCGAGACCGTTACCCCCACGGTATCGGACGATGCCCTGGTCACGCCGGGAACCCTGACGGTCGCCCTCGATACTTCCGATGCCCCGCAAGCCATGCAGGATGCCGACGGAAACCTCACGGGCTATGCGGTCGATGCCGCTCGTGCCCTTGCATGCCGCATGGGTCTCAAAGTCGCCTTTGTCGATGCGTCCTCGGCCGATTCGGCGCTCAGCGATAAAAAGGCCGACATCTTTATTGGCGACGCCAGGTCTACGGACGGCGATATCAGCTCACTTGGCACCTGTCTGTACGACGCCCCCGCCGTATTCGGCAAGAGCAGTGACGGCGAGTCGCTGAGCGTTTCCACCGAAACGCTTAACACCGCTACCCTGGGCGTTCAGACCTCCTCGGCCTCGCAGGAGGCGCTCGCCAAGCAAAGCATCACCGCCAACCAAAAGACCTTCTCCAACATCAATGAGTGCTTTGAGGCGCTCGAGTCGGGAGAGGTCGATTACGTGATCTGTGATTCCACGGCTGGTGGCTACCTCGCGCGTCTGATGAGCCAGATCTCCTATGTCGGTACGCTCGAGGCGCCCTCCACGCTTGGCGTCGCAGGCCTAAGCTCTAACGATGAGCTGTGCCGTGCCGCGAGCGATGCCCTCGATGGCATCACGGTCGATGGCACGCTCGAGGCAGTCCACTGCGTCTGGTACGGACAGATGCCCTATGACCTTACCGCCAAGACCGTTTCGGGGGCCAATGTGCAGGCATCCGACTCCACGTCCAACGAGACCGAGTCCTCCGATGACGACGCCTCTGATAACAACGGCGACAGCCCGTCGTCTAGCCAGGAGGGCACCATCACCGACGATGACATCAACAAGCTCAATAGCTAGTTATTGGTAGGGGTGGCGCCTGCCACACGCTGAACAAGGCGCTTCTTCACGGTTTCAACACGCATGGCCGGGTCTCCCCAATAAGGGAGCCCGGCTTTTCTATTTTGGTAAAAACGGCAGGTAAAAGCTGATTTCCAGGAAAAAAACTAGCTTTGCCGACGCCCTCTTATAGCGCACTTTGTCACGGAAAAGTGCGAGACTTCGGTATGCGGTATCAAGCAGTCGTTATTCGGGTCTTTGGGAATTCGCGTGATTAAATGCACGGCAATGGGTACATAGCCAGTACAGTAAGTCCCCGAGGCAGATTGGAGCCACGTATGGATATCAAGGTTTCTGGACGCAAGACGACGGTAACCGATGCTCTGCGTGCGCATGTGGATGAGAAAATCGGCGAGGCGCTCAAGGTTTTCGACATCGAGCCCATGACAGTCGACGTCGTGCTTCGTTATGAGAAGAACCCCTCGAACCCCAACCCGGCAATCGTCGAGGTCACGGCTCGTGCCCGCGGTTCGGTGATTCGCGTTGCCGAGCACGGCGCAGATATGTATGCTGCCATCGACCTCTCCGCCGATAAGGTCACCCGCCAGCTGCGCAAGTTCAAGACCAAGGTCGTGGACAACCGCCAGGGTGGTGCCAGTGCCGCGGATGTCGCGCCGGTCGAGCGCGTTGAGGATCTGGCCGACCTGCTGCTGCCCGAGGAGGACGACGACCTGCTCGTCCGCGAGAAGGTCATCGATGTCACCCCGATGACCGAGGAGCAGGCGCTGGTGCAGACCGATTTGCTGGGCCACGACTTCTACGTGTTCGAGAACGCGACGACCGGTCTCATCAATGTGGTGTATCACCGTAAGAATGGTGGATATGGCATCATCAAGCCCCGCATCGAAACACTTGACGAGTAAAATACGTTAACTTGCATGAGTTAACGGTTGGCGGCCATCCCATGCGGGTGGCCGCCTTTTTACGTAAGGAGTCGCTTTGATGGACAAGGCCGCATC
>DBGBJN010000043.1:0-6183 GCA_048449885.1 Collinsella sp. | reverse complement strand
CAAGATCAGCAAGGGTGACGGCTGGTGCGTGCGCACCAAGGACGGCAGCGATTCGGCCCAGTGCGAGGTACAGCTCGTGGTGACCGAGGACGGCTACGAGCTGCTGAGCTGGTAGCCGTGGATGCGCCGGATGCTGACGGGCACGCTCGTCTTGCATCCGGCGTTTTATTTAAACGTTTTGCCTGATAAAACCTGCCAAAATAAACCTGTCCCTTTTTGGCAGGTCGAGCGGAGAGGACTGCTTGTGAACATCCTGGTTTTGCTGCCCGTCAATGACCGCCATCGCGCAATTCTTGAGTCGAGCGCTCCGGGCGAGGACTTTATCTACACGAGCTCCGACGCCGCCACGCGCGAGCAGGTCGCCGATGCCGACGTGATCTTGGGCAACATCGACCCTGGCATGCTCACGGCATGCGAGCATCTCCAGCTGTTGCAATTGCAGACCGCCGGCTATGACGACTACTTGGCCGCCGGCACCGTGCCAGCCGACGCTAAGCTTTCCTGCTCGGTGGGCGCCTACGGCCAGGCCGTAAGCGAGCATATGTTTGCCATGGTCCTTTCTATGATGAAGCGCCTGCCCGGCTATCACGACTTGCAGCGCGAGCATCGCTGGGAGGATTTGGGGCCGGTCACCTCGCTCAAGAACGCCAATGTGCTGGTGCTAGGCGCGGGCGATATCGGCGGCCACTTCGCCACACTCTGCCGCAACATGGGCGCGCACGTCCGCGGCATCAAGCGCCATCCACTCGTCTACCCCATTGTGTTTGAGGACATGGACGGCATGGACGCCCTCCCCGAGCGCCTGGCCGAGGCTGACATCGTCACGTCCTTTATGCCCAGCACGCCCGAGACGCGCGGTCTGGCGAACGCCGAGTTCTTCGCCGCGATGAAACCGGGCGCCTTCTTTGCCAACAGCGGCCGCGGCGATCTTGTGGTTGCCGACGATTTGGTTACCGCCCTGGAGTCGGGACATCTCGCCGGCGCCGCGGTCGACGTCACCGACCCCGAGCCGCTGCCCGCCACAAGCCCGTTGTGGGATGCGCCCAACATGCTCATCACGCCGCACGTCTCCGGCTGGTTCCACCTGGCCGCCACGCTCAACAACGTCGTCGACATCGCCGCGGAGAACCTGCGTCACCTACAGGCCGGCGAGACGCTCCGCTGCTGGATCGAGCACTAAGAATTACGCCGTTTTACAAACGGCGTAATGAGCCGACGCTGCGAGCCCGCCGTTTGGCCAATCTGCCGTTCAATTTCAAAGGCGCGACCAGAAGGTCAGCGCCTTTTCATTTCACGGCACCTTGGCTCAAACGACGGGCTCTCGCTGACTTTTATTCGACCTGCGGGATCTGACTAGCGCAGGCTCTGCCTATGAAGTCCTAGCAGTTCCGTCTTGTCGTTGGCGTTGAAGCATTTGCCCGGATAAAACCTGCCAAAATTAACATCCCTTTTTGGTAGGTTTTAGAGCTCCACGCTTTCGGCTCCGTTGATGGTTAGGTTTCGCTCGTAGAAGGCGGTGAGGGCGCGGATGGCGTACATCACGTCGCGCACGCCGCCGGTCTCGTAGCTCGAGTGCATGGCCAGCTGCGGCAGGCCCACGTCCACGGCATGCATGCTCGCCTGCATATTCGACAGGTTGCCCAGGGTGGAACCGCCGGCCATATCGCTCTTGTTGGCGAAGGCCTGCGTGGGCACGTCGGCGTCATCGCAGATGGCTTGGAACACCGCGCGGCTAAAGGCATCGGTGCAGTAGTGCTGGTTGGCGGCTTCCTTGATGACAATACCGCCGTTGAGTACGACCTGGTTGCGGGCATCGCACTTCTCGGCATGGTTGGGGTGCACAGCATGCGCGTTGTCGCAGCTCACAAGCATCGAGGCGGCAAGCGCGCGATGGTACGACTCGTCATCGAAGCCCAGCGACCCGTTGATGCGTCGCAACGCGTCGGCCAAGAAGGTCGACATGGCGCCCTGCTTGGTCTCGGAGCCAACCTCCTCGTTATCAAAGCAGCAAAAGACCGAGACGTCGTGCGCGTTCTCGGTGCCCAAAAATGCCCGTAGCGAGGTATAGGCGCAAGCCAGGTCATCAAGCTTGGGCGTCGAGATAAACTCGTCGGCCCAGCCCCAAATGCGCGCATCCTGGCGGTTGACCAGGAACAAATCGCGGCCCAGAATTTGCTCGGGCTCAACGTCCAGCTCTTCGGCAATCAGGGCATCAAAATCTCCCTGCTTGAGTTCGCCGGCGCTGATGAGCGGGCACAGGTCGACGGCTCGGTTGGGAGCAAAGCTCTCGTTAACGCCACGGTTCATGTGGATGGCAAGGCTCGGGATGATGGCGACTTCGCGCTCGGTAGCGAGCAAACGACTCTCGATACGGTCGCCCTCGCGTACCAGCACGCGGCCCGCGAGTGCCAGCGGACGGTCGAACCAGGTGTAGTCGATCATGCCGCCGTAGGCCTCGGTGTTCAGGCGCAGCGTCTCGCCCGCGCCGTCGAGCTCGGGCACGGCCTTAACCTTAAACGTCGGCGAGTCGCTGTGCGACGCCGTCAGCTGAAAATGGTAGTCGCCGGCAACGCCGTCCTCGCCCCACGTAGCAGCCAGGTCCTCGCCCACCTTAAAGGCGATAACGCTCGAGGTGTTGCGCTGCGTGTAATAACGCCCGCCCGGCTCGATGTCCCACGCCGCGTTCTCGGACAGGTAGGTAAAGCCCGCCTCGTCGAGCTCGGCCATAATGGTCGCCGCCGTATGGAACATGCTGGGGCATGCCTCGATAAAGTCGATAAGGTCGTTGGCGGCCTCGATATCATCGGCCGTCACATGCGCGCGCTCGGGCGTTTCCTGATCCGTCATGCTCTCCCCTTTCGCTGGGTTGATGGTCCCTTCCAGCATACCCCGCCGCGCCAGCGCTGCACTCTTCATTCCGTGTTTAATCCCGCACCGCTCACCAAGTTGAGCCATCATGCCCGTGCACCTTTTGCGACAATTACGCTAACAGGACGAGAGGAGCCGCCATGAAGCCACGTAACATTGCCATCGCCTGCGGTGTCGCGGGAGTCGCCGTCGGCCTTGCCGCTGCCACCGGTATCGTTTATCACAAGCAAATCAAGTCCGCCGCGTCGCTCAAGCGCTTGACCGGCTACGCGGATGGCTATGACCTGTACGCAATCGACATCGCCTACGACTACGATCTTGATCGCATCATCGCCGCTGGCGTGCGCGACGACCAGGCCTACATCGATGCCGTGGTGGCGCAGGTGCTGCCCGGTGTGCCGGTACATGTCCAGGCGCCCCAGTTTGCCTGCAGCGCTTTTGTCGCCGTAGATGCCGAAGGCCGCGTGCGCACCGGTCGCAATTACGACTTTAAGGACGACACCTCGGCGCTGCTGGTGCGCAATCACCCACGCAACGGCTATGCCTCCATCGGGTTTGCTGCCCTTAACAACCTGGGCGATAACACTCCGTTTGACTCCGTCGGCGGACGCGCCGCCGCACTCATGGGCCCGTTTGCCCAGCTCGACGGTGTTAACGAATGCGGCGTGTCCATTGCCGTACTCACTCTGGATTCCAAGCCCTGTGACCAGGACACGCAACGCCCCGTCATCAACACTTCGCTCGCCATCCGTCTGGTGCTCGACCGTGCCGCCACCACGCAAGAAGCTGTCGACCTGCTTTCCGCCCACGACATGCACGCCATGGCAGGACGCGATTACCACTTCTTTATCAACGACGCCGCCGGTGACGCGCGCGTAGTAGAGTGGGACCCGCGCGATCCGGACCGCGCTTTCAAAGCGACTCCTGTACGCCAGGTTACGAACTTCTACGCCTGCTATGGCGACGAAGTGCTACCCAACCAAAAGAATGGCGAGCTGGGCCATGGTAAAGAGCGCGCCGTTGCAATCGCCGATGTCCTTGATACCCATGTCGGTGCCCAGGACGAAACGATTGTCTGGGAAGCCCTGCGTGCCGCAGCGCAAGAGCCCAATCCGGAAGACATCACCAGCAATACGCAATGGTCGGTCGTCTTTGACAATACCGAACCCGCCGCCGCCATTACGCTGCGCCGCCACTGGGGCGACGTCGACGCCTTCGCACTGTAAGGAGCCAGGCCCGTCGACCTTACGTTCCCTGACGTTGCTTACATTTCCATACGCTTGAGCTAACACGTTTACCCCCGTATCAACAGTGTGCGGGGGTAAACTTATGCGCATGTTATAACTTGCCCGGAAGGATTCATCATGCTCAGGATCGGTCTTCTTACCAGTGGCGGCGACTGCCAGGCGCTCAACGCCACCATGCGCGGCATCGTCAAAACGCTTATGACCAATAGCGAAGAACCTATCGAGATCTATGGTTTTGAGGACGGCTACCAGGGCCTTATCTACAGCAGATTCCGTGTCATGACGCCCGCCGATTTTAGCGGCATCCTCACCCGCGGCGGCACCATCCTGGGCACGAGCCGCACACCGTTCAAGCGTCTGGATACCCCCGAGGCCGATGGTGTCGAGAAGGTGCCGGCGATGGTCCACACCTATCATAAGCTGCAGCTCGACTGCCTGTTTATGCTGGGCGGTAACGGCTCCACCAAGACCGCCAACCGCCTGCGCGAAGAGGGCCTCAACGTTATCGCGCTGCCCAAGACCATCGATAACGACACCTGGGGCACCGAGCTGACGTTTGGCTTTACGAGCGCCATCGACGTCGCCACCAAGTGCATCGACGACATTCACACCACCGCTTCGAGTCACGGCCGCGTGTTCGTTATCGAGATCATGGGCCACAAGGTTGGCTGGATCCCGCTGTACGCCGGCGTCGCGGGCGGCGCGGATGTCATCTTGATTCCCGAGATTCCCTACGACATGGACCAGGTCATCAAGACCATTGAGCATCGCATGGAAACCGGCAGCCGCTTTACCATCGTGGCCGTCGCCGAGGGCGCTATCTCCAAGGAGGACGCGGCGCTGTCCAAGAAGGAGTACAAGAAGAAGCTCGCCGAGCGCACGAGCCCGTCGATTGTCTACGACATCGCCAAGGAGATTGAGGCCAAGACCGGTCGCGAGACCCGCGTCGCCATCCCCGGTCACACGCAGCGCGGCGGCCAGCCCGACGCCCAGGACCGCATCTTTGCGACCCAGTGCGGCGTCGAGGCCGCGCTTGGCTGCCTGCGCGGCGAGTTTGGCTACATGATTGCCCTGCGCGACGGCAAGATGTGCCACATGCCGCTCGAGGATGTCGCCGGCAAGCTCAAGTATGTCGACCCCCAGAGCGATCTGGTGCGTGAGGCCAAGGCGTTGGGCATCAGCTTCGGCGACGAATAGCCTCGGCTGGAACTGCTCTCATCGGAGGCCCCAGGGCTTACCTCCCAAATCGTCCTCGGACATGTCAGGATCCCGCCGTGCGCTTCGCGCGGCGGGATCCTTCCGTCCTGCGGAAAGATTTGGGAGGTAAGCCCTGGGGCCTCCTGCGGTAACTAAGGAGGCCATGGCTATTCGTCTTCTTGCTGCGGGTGCCTGGGGTAGGATGCGGCGTGCATTTTTGGGAGTATTCAGCAGCCGAGGGTGCCTGCATACTGGATTTTGGGCGAAAGGCAGGCACCATGAGCCGCATCCTGTAAAAAAACGAGCGGCTCTAGAGGCGTTGGGACTCAGAATCGGGGCTTTCAGCGCGGTTTTGTGCACCCGCCCCCGCGCCCGCGGACCCCGGGACGCTGAATACTCCGGAATTTGCACGGCGCCCCCTGGGGTACCTGTGGGCAAAAAGCAACCGCCCCGTCAAAGTATGCATTTGGCGGAGCGGTTTATGCAAAAATACTGCTGCGGGCGCGTCGGCAGCTCGCTAGAACTTGAATCCCAGGACAGGTTACTCGGCGCTCTTGAGGGCGCCGACCATGTCGATCTTGTTGAGGGTACGATTGGTGGCGAGGTTGACGATAAACGTAAAGCCAAAGGCCAGCAGCACGGCGAGCACGTAGCTCAGTGGCTCGACCTCGACGTCAAAGTACAGCGACGGCATCTGCAAAATGTAGGTAAAGCTCTCGGCCAGCAAGCCGCCCAGCGGCACGCCCAGCGCAGCGCCGATCGCCGTGAGGATCAACGTCTCCTTGTTGACGTAGTGGTGCACCTCGCCACGGCGGAAGCCCAGCACCTTGATGGTCGCCAGCTCGCGCTCGCGCTCGGAGATATTCGTGTT
>DBGBJN010000042.1:0-2433 GCA_048449885.1 Collinsella sp. | reverse complement strand
GCCAGCGATGCGCTCATCGGTGCCCACGACACGCAGACCAAACTGCTTTCGCAGGAGGCCGGCGGTGGCGAGATGGAGATGACCTTCATCATGGCTCACGCTCAGGACACTCTCATGACCACTATGATCCTGGAGAAGCAGGCCCGCTTTACCATCGATGCCTACAAGCGCATCGCCGAGCTCGAGGCCAAGCTCGCCTAACGAGCCCTCACAACCAAGTCCCCTTCCAAAAGCTCTGCCGCTACCCGCGGCAGGGCTTTTTCTGTCCTCCTACAAGTTGCGGTGAAATAGGGACTGAATAGGGGCCGACGGGCGCAAAACAATCCCTATTCCACCGCAACTCATCCGGAGATAGTCATTGGGGACAGTCTTGGTGCGCTCTGTTCGTCTTCCCGTTCGTTTTTTGCTCGGTGGGTATACTTCCTTTCGCATTAAGCCCCGGACTGAGGAGGTATCCAAATGCCGGATAACGGGTCAATACAAAAAAGAGACGCGCACGAGATGGCTCATGGGCGTCCTGTCCAGATAACCGAGCACACGACGGTAACAGAGCTGCAGCCCAGCCTGTCCGATGTCGTGTGCGCAAACAAAAAGCTGCAGATTGGCTTTATCGTTGCGCTCGTGGTACTGGCGCTGCTGTCGGGCTTTGTAGCTCGTCCGCATTTCGCCGATACCAAAACTTGGGACTCCACCATCGAGGTCATCGACCAAAAGAAGGGTAACGTACTGGCGCTCACGACCTCGTGCGTGGCGCTGTCTGCGGGCATTACCGCGCTGCCGGGTGATACGGGAACGCCGGTTGCCGAGCAGCTCGCGCAGCTTTCAGGCAACCTTGGTATCGTGCTTGCCGTGCTCTACCTCGAGAAATACCTGCTAACCATTTTGTGGTCGGTTGGCTTGGGCATCTTAATCCCGTTTGCGTTGGTGCTCTTTGCGGTGTCGCTCGGCATTCACGGGCGCTGGAGCACGAGCACTGTCCTGCGCCGTGTGGCGACACGCGTACTGGTGGTTGCCGTGATCGGCATGGCGCTCGTGCCCGCGAGCGTATGGGTGTCGCAAAAGGTCGATGAAACGTATCGCGTAAGTATTGAGCAAGCTGAGCAAAAGGCTGCGGACGCTGCGGACGCGGCCGACACCACGGACAAGTCAGCCGAGACCAGCTCAAAATCGAACAAGAAAAAATCCGTGACCACGGAGTCCAAAAACGTGCTCGAGCAGTTGACTGATGGGGCATCGAGCCTTGTTACGTCGGTGACCAGCGGCGCCAAGCAGATGACCGACGAGATCGTGCAGCAGGTGACCAATCTGATTGAAGGCGTCATCGTGATGATCGTGACCTCGTGCGTTATCCCGCTGCTGGTGCTCGTGGCGTTCCTATGGCTAGGACACGTGCTGCTGGGGCTCGATATTTCCGGCCCGGCGAACTATTTGACGGGCCGCTTTCTGGGTGCTCCGTCCAAGCACGCCAAAAAGGGTGGGCAGTCCGAGTAGCTAAAACAGCTGTATATACCGAGGAATACCGCCGAAGGGCGGCCGAGACACGTTCTTGGCCGCCCTTTTGTTTGTTGAACACATGGTCGCTACGTCCGCGCCCGGCTCAAACGGTCAGCAATCATCCGTGAACGGTATTTGTTCAAAAAAGAACAAAGATAAACAAATAGTTGTTGCAGTTACTGTTCGAATGTGTTCAAATAAACATGAACAGTGAAGAACCGCACATTCAGATGCCCGGACCTGAACGCGATTCAACACTTCCAAACAGAAACTACGCACCTGCGTATCTCTCAAGGAGGATGTCATGAGGGTTGTAATCGCTTCCGATGCCGACGGTATGTCGATGAAGGAGTCCATCAAGGAGATGCTCATCGCCGACGGTCACGAGGTCGTCGACTATTCCGAGACCCCTGCCGCGGACTTTGTCGATTCCGCGACCGCCGTTGCCAAGGACCTGCTGGAGCACAAGGATTCCCAGGGCTTTGCATTCGATAAGTACGGCGTCGGCTCCTATATGGCCGCCGTCAAGATCAAGGGCATGGTCGTCGCCAACATTTCCGACGAGCGTTCCGCTTACATGACCCGCGAGCACAACGGCTCGCGCATGGTCACCATGGGCCCGGGCGTTGTGGGCACCGAGGTCGCCAAGAAGATCGCCCGCGAGTTCCTGCGCGCCCAGTACGCCGGCGGCCGTCACCAGATCCGTGTCGACATGCTCAACAAGATGGCCTAACGAGAGCCACCGAGAACTCGAACTTCTACCTCAACTTGTGAATTCAGACGAAAGGACGTTCTGATGAAGAAGACCATCGCAATCGGTTGCGACCATATCGTTACGGACGAGAAGATCTATCTGGCCGACCGCCTGGAGCAGGCTGGCTACAAGGTGCTCGACTGCGGCACCTACAGCCACACCCGTACGCACTATCCCATCTACGG
>DBGBJN010000041.1:0-10708 GCA_048449885.1 Collinsella sp. | reverse complement strand
TGACCTGCGTCGCATGATCGGGCCGCCCCTGTGGAAGAGTTTTCACGACTTTTATGGCTTCTCCCGCGAGGAGTCGCTTGTGGTGGCCGACGAGTACCGCGCCTTTTTTGACGAGCTGGGACCGGAGGAGTATCCCGTGTTCGACGGGATCCCCGAGCTGCTGGATGGGTTGGTCGCCCAGGGCAAGCGCTTGGCCGTGGCGACGTCGCGCATGGAGGCGAAGTGTATCGACATGGTGCATGAGCTGGGTCTTTCTCAGTTTGAGGCGGTGGCTGGCATGAATCCGCTGCAGGGGCGCGAGACCAAGGCCGATTCGGTCCGCGATGCCCTGGCAGAGCTCGGTATGACGGCGTGCGATGCCGTGATGATCGGCGATCGCTTCAACGATGTGGAGGGCGCGCACGCAATGGGCGTACCGTGCATCGGTATCTATTCGGGCGCGGCGGCGCCGGGCGAGCACGAGGCGGCGGGTGCCGATGCAGTGGTGCACTCGGTGGCCGAGCTTGCTAAACTTTTCGCTATATAAGTACTTGATGTGAGGGGCGGGCGTACCCGTCGCTCATTGGTAAGGAGGCAGTCCATGAATCAGGTGGAGCAGAGCGTCGCTGAGTATGTCGACGAGGTCTGGGAGGATGTCGTCGCCGATATCGAGCAGCTGGTGAGTTATCCGTCCGTAGCCGTTGCTGCCGATGCGGAGCCTAGCGCGCCGTTTGGCCGCCCGGTTCGTGATGCGCTCGATTGCGCGCTCGGCATTGCGCAAAAGCTCGGCTACCAGACGGACGACGACGAGGGCTATGTGGGCATTGCCGATATCCCGGGTCGCGGCGACAAGCAGCTCGCGACCATCTGCCACGTGGACGTGGTGCCCGCCGGCCCCGGCTGGAACACCGACCCGTTTGCGATGGAGCGTCGCGAGGGCTGGCTGCTCGGCCGCGGCGTGATCGACGACAAGGGCCCGGCGGTGTTGTCGCTCTACGCCGGTGCCTACCTGCTCAAGCACGGCATTGTGCCGCGCTATACCTTCCGCGCACTGCTGGGCTGCGATGAGGAAGTGGGCATGTCCGACGTTCACCATTATCTGGAGAATCACGCAGACCCCGACTTTTTGTTTACGCCCGATGCCGAGTTCCCGGTCTGCAATGCCGAGAAGGGCCAGTTTGGGGCGACGTTCGTGAGCCCCAAGATCGACGGCGGGCGCATCGTGTCGTGGAGCGGCTCCGAGGCGAGCAATGCCATTCCGTCGCAGTCCATCTGCGAGCTTGCGATTGCCGCCGATGAGCTGCCGGCGCCCGTTGAGAACGCCGACCGCCTGGAGATCACGGCACTTGATAATGGCCATGCGCAGATTTTCGCCCACGGTATCGGTGGCCATGCTTCGATGCCCGAGGGAACGATCAATGCCGTCGGCCTGATCGTGTCGTATCTGCGCGAGGCCGAGGACGCGTTTGGTGCACGCGACGAGCGTCTGCTGACGCCTGCCGAGCACGAGTTCGTCAAGTTCCTGGCCTTTGTGCATGCGGATGCCTATGGCCGCGGCCTGGGTATCGATGCGACGAGTCCGGCGTTTGGCCCGCTTACCTGCAACGCTGGCGTCATCCGCGTGGCGGATGGCCATATTGAGCAGGTCATCGACGTGCGCTTCCCCGACAGCTCGAGTGCCGATACCATTTGCGAGCAGCTCGACCCGCTCGTGGGCCGTTTTGGCGTGACGTGCCAGCTGGGTCGCGCGAAGGTGCCGTTCTCGGTGTCTGCCGACGATCCGGCCGTGAAGGCGCTTATTGATACCTATAACGAGTTTACGGGCAAGCATGCTGAGCCCTTTGCCATGGGCGGCGGCACGTACGCGCGCAACTTTGCCCGCGCCGTCTCGTTTGGCCCCGAAGAGACCGGCCTAGAGCTGCCCGCGTGGGGCGGCCAGATGCACGGCCCCAACGAGTGCGCCAACGAGGAACAGCTCAAGCAGGCGCTCAAGATCTATATTGTTGCGATCCTCCGTCTCAACGAGCTGGAGCTGTAGGGCTTCCCCTATATCCTGCTTGGATACAAACTTGCATTACGAGCCCGGTGCTTTTGCCCGGGCTTTTTCTGTTGCGGTGGGGTAGTCATTGGGGACGTTCTTAAATGACTAGTCAAACAAGAACGTCCCCAACGACTGGTCGTTTAAGAACGTCCCCAATGACTACCTTCCTCTGGTGTAAAAGGCGCGCCACGCTAAATGCCGGGTTTGTTATTCGCTTGTAAAGGCCGTGCTGCGCTTGCGGTAAGGGTCTATCAAATGCCCGTAAGAAACCGCAGCTGGCGCGGGCGCTGCCCGGTCGGGGCCGTATCTTTCCAAACAGCAAAGCGGGCAGGGTGCCCGCGAGTCGCATGTATGAAAGGAAGATCATGCTCGATCAGGCTTATTCTCGTCGTCAGTTCCTCGGCCTTGCTGGTGGTCTTGCCAGCATCGTCGGCCTCGGTCTCGTTGGTTGTGGCGGCTCCGGCGCATCCGACGCCGCCGACAAGGGTAGCGCCGCCGCTGCCGAGTTCGTCTCCGGCGAGGTGACCTACGACGGTGCCTCCTCGTTCCAGGCTCTCGTCGAGGCTGCTGCCGAGAAGTTCATGGACGCCAACCCCGATGTCTCCGTCTCCGGCTCGGGTAACGGTTCGGGCAAGGGCCTGACCGCCGTCGCCGCAGGCACCGTCACCATCGGTAATTCCGATGTCTTCGCCGAGACCAAGCTCGAGGCCGATCAGGTCAAGAACCTCGTCGACCACGAGGTTGCCGTCGTGGGCATGGGTCCTGTTGTCTCCAAGAACGTGACGGTCGACGACCTGTCCCTCGAGCAGCTCAAGGGTATCTTCTCCGGCCAGATCACCAACTGGAAGGAGGTCGGCGGCGGCGACGCCACCATCGTCGTCCTCAACCGCAAGGCCGGCTCCGGCACCCGCGCCACCTTCGAGGCCGCCGTCTTTGGCGACGAGACCGTCGACTTTAAGGGCGATGCCGAGCTCGACAAGTCCGGCGATGTCCAGACTCAGATGGCCAGCACCGATAACGCCATCTCCTACCTCGACTTCTCGCACTTCGATGACTCCAAGTTCAACGCCATCAAGGTCGAGGGCGTCGAGCCCAAGAGCAAGAACGTCACCGACGACTCCTTCAAGATCTGGGCGACCGAGCACATGTACTGTGCAAAGGACGCCGACGACGCCACCAAAGCCTTCCTGGAGTTCATGCTCTCCGACGACGTCCAGAGCAAGCTCGTCGAGGAGCAGGGCTTTATCCCCGTCTCTGCCATGAAGGTCGTCAAGGACGCCAGCGGCAAGGTCTCCGCTAAATAAGTAATCGCCCCCGGAAAGGTTTGCAATGGCAAAACAGCTGCCAAAGCGCGACCTTGAGAACGTGGGCCTGGGCGTCACGGGCGCGTGCGTAGCGCTCGTGACGCTTGTCGTTGCCGCGCTCATCTTTATGGTCGCCCAAAAGGGCCTCTCGGCTTTTGTCAAGGACGGCGTCTCGGTCGTCGAGTTTTTCACCGGCACCAAGTGGGACCTGGCCAACACGGCCGAAAACGGCCTGCCTTATACCGGCGCCCTGCCCCTGATCGTCACCACGTTTGCGGTCATGGTGCTCTCCACGCTCATCGCGCTGCCCATCGCCATCGGCTCTGCCATCTTTGCGGTCGAGATTAGCCCTAAGTTTGGCTCCAAGGTCTTTCAGCCGCTCATTGAGCTTTTGACCGGTATTCCCTCGGTCGTCTTTGGCCTGATTGGCTTTCACGTGGTCGTCGGCCTTATGAAGAGCGTTTTCCACGTGAGTACGGGTCTGGGCATCTTGCCCGGCGCCATAGTGCTGGCTGTCATGATCCTGCCGACCATGACCACGCTTTCGGTCGATGGCCTGCGCGCTGTGCCCGATAGCTACCGTCAGGGCTCGCTCGCGCTGGGCTACACCCGCTGGCAGACCATCTGGCACGTGGTGCTCAAGTCCGCCATGTCGTCGCTCATGACTGCGGTCATCCTTGGCATGACGCGTGCCTTTGGCGAGACGCTCGCCGTGCGCATGGTTATCGGCGGCATCGAGGCCATGCCGACGTCGCTGCTGTCGCCGGCGTCCACCATCACCACCACGCTCACCACGTCCATGGCGGTCTATGCCGAGGGCTCGGCCCAGGACGATGTTCTGTGGGCACTCGGCCTGCTGCTGATGGGCATGAGCCTCATCTTCATCCTGATCATCCACCTTATCGGCCGCAAGGGGGCGAAGGCTCGTGGCTAGCACGCGCATCCATATCGACGAGGCGAGATTCGAGCGCGTCCAAAAGCAGGACCGCTTCGCCACGGGCGTGTTGACGGCGATCGTCGCCATCGTCATGCTCATCGTCATCTCCATGGTGGCCTATATCCTGTTCGAGGGCGTCTCGACGCTGTTCCAGCCGGGCTTTCTCACGCAGCCGTCGCGCGCCAACGGTACCCAGGGTGGCGTGCTCTACCAGCTGTTCGACTCGTTCTACCTGCTGCTGATCACTCTGGTCATCTCGGTGCCCATCAGTCTGGGCGGAGCGGTCTTCCTGGTTGAGTACGCGCCGAACGGCCCTATCCGCGACATCGCCTCTACCGCCATCGAGACGCTGTCCTCGCTGCCTTCCATTGTCGTCGGCATGTTCGGCTTTCTGGTGTTCTCGGTGCAGCTGGGCTGGAAGTACTCCATCATCTCCGGCGCCATCGCGCTCACTATGTTCAATATCCCCATTCTGGTGCGCGTGATCCAGCAGGCGCTCGAGGACGTGCCGCAGGCCCAGCGCGATGCGTGCCTGGTCATGGGCCTCACCCGCTGGGAGGCCACGCTGCACATCCTGATTCCCGAGGCCATGCCCGCCATCGTGACCGGCATCGTGCTTTCGGCCGGCCGTGTGTTTGGCGAGGCCGCAGCACTGCTCTTTACCTCGGGTATGAGCTCGCCGGTTCGCCTCAACTTCTTGAGCTTTAACCTGTCGAGCCCCACTTGCGCCTGGAATGTGTTCCGTCCCGGCGAGTCGCTCGCCGTGCATATCTACAAGATCTATGGCGAGGGCAGCCCCGAGGCTCAGCAGATCGTCTGGGGCACCGCGGCACTGCTGATGATTTGCGTGCTGCTGTTTAACGTAATCGCCCGCATCGTGGGCAAGCAACTGGCAAGGAAGATGACGGCCGAATGAGCGAGATGAATGTAACGCCTGCAACCGAAGCGGCATCGTCCGACACCCAGGACTTCCTGTCGAGCGTGGGGGAGAGCGAGAAGCGCGTGCGCGTGAGCGGCAAGGCCGTGAGCGACGAGGTCGTGCTCTCCACCAAGGACGTCAACGTGTACTATGGCGACCACCATGCACTGCACAATACGTCGCTCGACTTCCACAAGGGCGAGATCACGGCGCTCATCGGGCCTTCGGGCTGCGGTAAGTCGACCTTCTTGCGTAGCCTCAACCTCATGAATCGCGAGATTCGCGGCTGCCGCGTGGAGGGCGAGATCAACTATCGCGGGCGCAACGTGAACACCAAGACCGAAAACACCTACGAGCTGCGCCGTTCCATTGGCATGGTGTTCCAGCAGCCCAACCCGTTCCGCAAGTCCATTCGCGACAACATCACGTTTGCGCCTAAGCGCCACGGCATCACCGACCGCGACGAGCTCGACCGCATGGTCGAGGAAAGCCTGCGCGGCGCGGCGCTTTGGGACGAGGTCAAGGACAAGCTCGACAAGAGCGCCTACGCGCTTTCGGGCGGCCAGCAGCAGCGTCTGTGCATTGCGCGCACACTGGCGCTCAACCCCGACGTGATTTTGTTCGACGAGCCCTGCTCGGCGCTCGACCCCATCTCGACGCTGGCGATCGAGGACCTCATGTCGTCGATCGTTGCCGACCGCGCCATCGTCATCGTGACGCACAACATGGAGCAGGCATCGCGCGTGTCCAATCGCACGGCGTTCTTCTACATGGGCGATATGGTCGAGTACGACGAGACCGACGAGATTTTCCAACGGCCCAAGGATCAGCGGCTGAACGATTACCTCACCGGCATGTTCTCCTAGTCCGGGACATGCTTGAGGCCCGCGGTGGCCACGGTCGCCACGGGACTGATTGGAGAGGCGGGTCATCTCTTTTGGGAGATGGCCCGCCTTTTTGCTCTGCGACCGAAACGACCGCCACAAAGGGGACAGGCGCCTTCGTGGTGGTTTGGGGTGGGGCTCGCTGCTATCATGGACAACGTTGAATTTCTACGAAGGAGCAGGGCATATGGCGATTCTTTTGGGATGCGATTCCGTCAGCCTAGAGTTTCCCACCAAGCATATTTTCGATAGCGTGACGCTCGGCGTGGGCGAGGGCGACCGCATTGGTATTGTCGGCAAAAACGGCGACGGCAAGTCGACGCTGCTGAGCGTGCTCGCCGGCACGCTGGAGCCCGATGACGGGCGCGTGACGCACCGTCGCGGCACCACGATCGGTCTGCTCGGCCAAAAGGACAACCTGGTCGATACCGACACCGTGCATCATGCCGTCGTGGGCGACACGCCCGAGTATGAGTGGGCGTCGAGTCCGCGTACGCGCCAGATTCTGGCCGGCCTCATCAGCGATGTGCCCTGGGAGGGCACGGTGGGCGAGCTTTCGGGCGGCCAGCGCCGTCGCGTGGACCTCGCGCGCCTGCTGATCGGCGACTACGACGTGCTCATGCTCGACGAGCCCACTAACCACCTGGACATGCGCACCATCAACTGGCTCGCGCGTCACTTAAAGGCCCGCTGGCAGCGCGGTCAGGGCGCCATGCTCGTGGTCACGCACGACCGCTGGTTCTTGGACGAGGTCTGCACCAGCATGTGGGAGGTCCATGACGGCCAGGTCGATCCCTTCGAGGGCGGCTACTCCGCATATATCCTTCAGCGCGTAGAGCGCGACCGCATGGCCGCGGTTACCGAGGAGCGCCGTCGCAACATGGCGCGCAAGGAGCTCGCGTGGCTGAGCCGCGGCGCCCAGGCGCGTTCCACCAAGCCCAAGTTTCGCGTTGATGCCGCTCGCGAGCTGATCGCCGACGTGCCGCCCATGCGTGACGAGCTGGAGCTCAAGCGCCTCGCCGTGAGCCGCCTAGGCAAGCAGGTTATCGACGTGGTCGACGTGGACGCCGGCTATGCGGATGCCGGCGGCGCGCCCAAGCAGGTGCTCTCCGATGTGACCTGGCTCATTGGTGCGGGCGACCGCTATGGTCTTTTGGGTGAGAATGGCGCTGGCAAGTCGACGCTGCTTGATGTGATCCAGGGTAAAATTGCGCCCACGCGCGGCCGCGTGAAGATTGGCCAGACGGTACGCTTTGGCGTGCTGTCGCAGCAGCTCGAGGAGCTCGAGCCCTACATGGGCGACACGATCCGCGAGGTGCTCAGCAACTATAAGAAGTACTACGTCATCGACGGCAAGGAGACTTCGCCCGAGAAGCTCTGCGAGCGCCTGGGATTTACGACGCAGCAGCTCTGGAGTCGCATCGGCGATCTTTCGGGCGGCCAGCGCCGTCGCCTGTCGCTGCTGCTGACGATCCTGGACGAGCCCAACGTGCTCATCCTGGACGAGCCCGGCAACGACCTGGATACCGACATGCTCGCGATTGTCGAGGATCTGCTGGACGGTTGGCCCGGCACGCTGATCCTGGTGACGCACGACCGCTTCTTGATGGAGCGCGTGACCGACCAGCAGTGGGCGCTGCTCGACGGCCACCTGACGCATATGCCCGGCGGCGTGGACCAGTACCTGCGCCTGTGCAACGCCACCGCCGAGGGCGAGCCCGTGGGTGCGCCGAGCGCCAAGACCGGCACGTTCGACACCGGTATGGCGGCGGCTGCTGCCGACAAGCCCAAGTCGAGCGGTCAGCCCAACGGCCTGTCCAACGCCGAGCGTCAGAAGCTTCGCCGCGAGGTGAGCTCGCTCGAGCGCAAGATGGAGACGCAGCGCGCCCGCGTTGAGGAAGCCGAGGCAGCAATGGCCCAGGTCGACCCCACCAACTACACGGCGCTGGGCGAGCAGCAGGCAAAGATCGACGAGGCTCACGCCGCCATGGACGAGCTGGAGATGGCGTGGCTCGAGGCGAGTGAAAAGCTCGAGGGCGAGGAGTAGGCGAGGATGATCAAAGCCGCGTTTTTCGATATCGACGGCACGCTGCTGAGCTTTAAGACCCACCGGATTCCGGCGTCGGCGCAGCAGGTGCTCGACAGCTTTCACGAGCAGGGGATCGCGTGCGTGATCGCCACGGGCCGTCCGACCTATCAGATGCCGGACTGGCTGTTCGACCTGGGTTGGGATGCGTACATTACGCTCTCGGGCCAGCACTGCTTTGATGCCGAGGGCGTCTACCGCAGCTGTCCGATCGATCCGGACGACGTTGCGGTGATTGTGGGCCAGGTGGCGCAGGGGCGCTACGACTCGCTGTGCATGCAGGGCGAGAACTCGTTTGTGAACCGTCTGTCCGAGCGCGTGGTGACGGCTGGCAGCAACGCGGGAATCGTCTACCACGAGGAGCCGTTTGAGCACGCCTTTGACGCGCCGGTCTATCAGTTTTGCGCCTTTGTGGATCCGGCCGACGAGCATATCGTTACCGATGCCGTGTCGCATTCGCTCACCACGCGCTGGTGCGACCTGTTCTGTGACATTATTCCCGCTAACGGCGGCAAGGACCTGGGCGTGGCGGCGACGCTGGAGCGCCTGGGCATCGACGCGAGTGAGGCGATTGCCTTTGGCGACGGCGAGAACGACCTGTCAATGTTTTCTGCCGTGGGCACGAGCGTGGCCATGGGCAACGCACAGGACACGGTGAAGGCTGCGGCGACCTATGTGACGACCGCCGTGGACGACGACGGCATCTACAACGCCGCGAAGTACTTTGGACTGCTATAGCTGCGGCTCGGCACTTAGGGATGCTCCTTTTCTGCCGGCAGCTGGGGGACACTCCTTGCGGGGCGTCCCCATTTTGTTTTCGTCCCGCACGTTTTGTGAAACACGGCTAACTTTTAGGCAAAGTAGTAAGACATGGGAAACTTTTGCAGTAAAGTAAGCGGTGGAAAGTATCCAAAGGCTAACTAGCAATCATCGCGAAAGGCGGCCCATGGCCCTACGTGAATCCGGAGAAGACTATCTCGAATCGATCTACGTTCTGTCGGAACGTCAGAGCATCGTGCGCTCGATCGACGTTGCGGAGTACCTCGGCGTAACCAAGGCGAGTGTTTCCAAGGCCATGGCGACGCTGGAAAGCAACGGCTATGTCGAAATGGGCAAGCGCGACGTTCATCTGACGGAGCGTGGTCTGGAAGTCGCTCGCCAAATGTGGGAGCGTCACTGCTTTTTCGTGGGGCTTTTGGAGGATGCAGGCGTATCGGCCGAGGTGGCGTCGCAAGAGGGCTGCCACATGGAGCACTGCCTGAGCGAGGAGAGCTTTGAGAAGCTAAGGGCGATGCTGGGACGGGACGGTGCTTCGGCGCCAACAATGACCGACTAGCACTCCCGCAGTGGCGCGCCTCCCGCGCCGGAACGGCGCGGGACAGCGACCGAGACGAGTGGTCCCACCAACTAAGTCCAACTCAGACAAGGAATCCCACCAGTAAGCGATGCCCAAGAACCGCCAGCTGTGTCAATGCAGGCCGGGGCCGGGCTTGGTTTTGAAAACATTCCGCAGACCAGAAGTGCCCCCGTTCGTAGCTCCGAAGGAGCAGAACGGGGGCACTTCATTGGTCGAGGACGTTTTCAAAACCAAGCCCGGCCCCGGCCGGACAGCCCACGAACGCTACAAGTTCTTGACACCCATCGCGCGCATGGCGTTCAGGATGGCGATGATCGCCACGCCTACGTCGCCGAACACGGCAAGCCACATGTTGGCGATGCCGAGTGCTGCCAGCACCAGAATCAGCAATTTAACGCCCAGCGCAAAGATGATGTTCTGCCAGACAATCGCCATGGTCTTGCGTGCCACGCGGATCGCGCGGGAAATGTTGGACGGCTTGTCGTCCATGAGCACGACATCGGCGGCCTCGATCGCAGCGTCAGAACCCATAGCGCCCATGGCAATGCCCACATCGGCGCGCGTAAGCACGGGCGCATCGTTGATGCCGTCGCCCACAAAGGCGAGCTTGCCCTTGCCACTCTCGGTTGCAAGCAGCGCCTCGACGCGCTCGACCTTATCGCCCGGCAGCAGCTGCGCGTGGAACTCGTCGAGACTGAGTTGCTTGACCACAGACGCCGCAACCTCCTCGCGGTCGCCCGTGAGCATGACGGTGCGCTTGACACCGGCGGCGTGCAGGTCGCGAATCGTTTGCTCAGCATCGGCCTTGACGGTGTCTGCAATCACGATGTGGCCGGCGTACACGCCGTCAACGAGCACATGCAGAATCGTTCCGACGACCTCGCAATCGGGCGCTTCGACTCCGGCCGCGGCGAGCATCTTTGCGTTGCCAACGACGACGTGCTTGCCGTCGATGGTTGCCGTCACGCCATGGCCCGCGTCGTTGGTGGAGTCGCTTACGCGCTTGGGGTCGACCTCGCCCTGGTAGGCGACACGTACGGACTGCGCGATGGGGTGATCAGAGAACGACTCAGCAAGGGCTGCGACTTCGAGCAACGACTGCTCGGTATAGCCGGCCTCGGGGTGTACCGCGACCACCGAGAACGTGCCGTTGGTGAGGGTGCCCGTCTTGTCAAAGACGACGGTGTCCACGTCGGCGAGC
>DBGBJN010000040.1:0-2893 GCA_048449885.1 Collinsella sp. | reverse complement strand
GACCTCACCCCGGTCTATCCCAACGAGCCGCTGCGCATGGAGCACGGCAAGGACTCCATTACCGGTCGCGCCATCGACATCGTGTCGCCGATCGGCAAGGGTCAGCGTGGCCTGATCGTGTCCCCGCCCAAGGCCGGCAAGACCACGATCCTCAAGAAGATCTGCCAGTCTATCTCGATTAACAACCCCGAGGTGCACCTCATCTGCCTGCTCGTCGACGAGCGCCCCGAGGAGGTCACCGATATGCAGCGCTCCATTAAGGGCGAGGTCGTGGCCTCGACCTTCGATATGCCCGCCGACAACCACACCCGCGTGGCCGAGCTCGTCATCGAGCGCGCCAAGCGCATCGTGGAGCTGGGCGGCGATGTCGTGGTGGTGCTCGACTCCATCACGCGTCTTGCCCGCGCCTACAACTTGGCGGCGCCCGCCTCGGGCCGCATCCTTTCGGGCGGCGTCGATTCGGCGGCGCTGTATCCGCCCAAGCGCTTCCTGGGCGCAGCCCGTAATATCGAGAACGGTGGCTCGCTCACCATCCTGGCCTCTGCCCTCATCGACACCGGTTCCAAGATGGACGAGGTCATCTTTGAGGAGTTCAAGGGCACCGGCAACATGGAACTTAAGCTCGACCGCGACCTGGCCGACCGTCGCATCTTCCCGGCTATCGACCCCGTTGCCTCCGGTACGCGTAATGAGGACCTGTTGGTCGACGAGCAGATGCGTCCGTTTGTTTTTGGCCTGCGTCGCATTCTTGCCGGCATGAACAACACCGAGCGCGCAGCCGCATCGTTTATCAAGGGTCTTAAGGGCACCAACACCAACCAAGAGTTCCTGGTGCGTTCGGCCAAAAAGCACAGCGACTACGAGCAGACGTTCTAGGTTGTCATCCACACGCGGCGATAGTCATCAATGCGATAAAGGGTCGGGGCTTGCGCCTCGGCCCTTTTCCATATCGCCGCTCCGCGCTTATTTTTGACCATAAGACTGGCAAGCAGCAGGTTTCCCGTTTCAATCCGACATCGTCGCTTGCAATCGACAGGGCGGTTTCGCATAATAACTTTTAAGCTTCGCGACGGAAAACGCAGATGAAACGAACCATATACCGTTGCTTTGGGGCATAGCCCCGCTTCATCTTCTCTCGCGCAGCCAACTGAATGATGCGATTTGGGTGCTGGAAGATGGGGAGAGCTCATGGCTTCTTCTGATGCAACACAACGAGCAGTCCTTGCCGGACTTTCGTGCGGGATCGGCCTTGCCGCTCCCGTGGTTATGTATGCCGCGACGCTGCCGTTTTCGTCTGTGAACGAGACGGTCGTGGCGGGTGCGGTTCCCTTCGCCGTGGGCGCGGTGGCGGGTGTGGGTATCTATGCCGCCTCGCTGGGTATCTCCGAGTATCGTGCGCAGCGTGAAGAGCGTCTGTTCCAGCCTGATGCCATGGGCGGTGCCGCCAATCTCAATCAGCATCAAAGCGAGTTCAAGACCGCCTCGATTCCAGCTCAGCAGCAGGATGCGACTCCTTACGCTGCGGCTTCTGCTTCTCAGGCTCAGGCGGAGCAGTCTACCTCGGCATTCCTTTCCGGCCTGACTGGTGCGTTCCAGCGCCGTCATGCCGACGATGGTGTCCCTACCATCGCTCGAGCCGCAGATGCTATGGACGAGGACGAGGCTTGGTCCATGATCGACAGTATGCTCGACGACGATTCGCCGGTGAGCTGCGACCCTGCACACTCGCGCGACGTCTATCAAGTCGCCATCGACGAGCTCACCAACGGCGGGCAGACCGGCTCCTTCAATCGCGACGACATCGCCGCCGCGGCTCGTGCCGTGTCTGGCTCCCAGGCCGCCCCTGCGGGCAGCACGGCGGCTTTCGTGGCACTCGTTGCCAACGCGGCGGCCAATAACGCCTACAGCGCTACCTCGGCGGATGCGAACGCTTCTGCCGACAATTCGTACGTTGATGAAGCCATGACCGCGGACGAGGAGGCCGTTGCCGCCCGCCGTGCCGCCGAGAGCTCGCTTTGGGGCGCTCCTGCCCAGCAGCAGGCGGCTGAGGCTGCGCCGTACAATGCAAACCTTGCCAGCATGCCTATCATCTCCGGTGCCGCGGACATCGATCTCGATGACCTCGATGAGCCTGCAGCCATCACCGCATCGATTGATGCCCAAGATCGCATCGCCACCGGCGACCTTCCGGACGCCTCGCTCGAGGTTGATGTTCCCATGGCCGATTACTCGGGCCACGAGGACATGTGGGCCGCCGCCACCGCGATTCTAGATGAGATTGACGAGCCTGCTCCTGTTGCAGCCCCCGCCCCCGTCGCTGCCCCTCAACCTGCTGCCCCCGCCTATGTCGGCCGTCACAGCGCTGTGTTCCCCGAGGATACTGCACGTATCTCGCGCGAGAGCATCGAGCGGGCCGAGGCTATTGCCGCCGGCATTATGGAAAACCGTCGTCACGAGCGCGTCAATCAGATCCTCGAGGAGGAGATCGAGCGCCTGCAGTCCTCTACCGCCAAGCGTACGGGCCGTGCCTACCTGAGCGTTATCGAGGGCGGTACAGCCAGCTTCGCGCCGCTCCGCGCGGAGGCATAACTTCTGCATGGTTAAGATCAATCGAAAATGGGCGGTCGTGACCTGCCTGATGGCGCTCTTGATCTGGGGCAATTCGCTGGTTCCCGGCTCGGGGTCGGGCTCGCTGAGCCTAACGGTCATGGAAGCTATCCGCGGTTTCCTGCACGGCGTGGGACTTCCATATGAATGGGTGACCAACTTTGTTGTTCGCAAGTGCGCGCATTTTACCGAGTATATGGTGCTCGGCATCTTGGCAACGCACGCCTTTGATTTTGAGGGCCGGCGCACCTTTGACGTGCTGCTGCCCACGGCGGTGTTCCTGCTG
>DBGBJN010000039.1:0-5229 GCA_048449885.1 Collinsella sp. | reverse complement strand
CGCGGGGCATGGGGCACGGGCGGGCGCTCAAGGCCGTCGCGAGGAAGCGGCTCAGGGCGATATACGCCGTGATGCGCGACCGGGTGCCCTACCGGGAGTAGCCCCGACGGTTGACAAAACTATAGGAACACCCAATGACTAGTCTGAAATAAAATCCAGGCCTCGCTCCAAAATAGTTCGCCATGGTTTACTATTACGCTCATAAAGTAGTACGAGGCTAACAACGGGGGATACCATGGCAACGCAGGAAGCCTATGTCCAGGTTAAGGATCTCAAAAAGCATTACGGCGACGGTGATGCGCGCCTGACGGTGCTCGACGGCATCGACACGTCCATCAACCGCGGAGAGATCTGCGTCATGCTGGGGCCTTCGGGTTCGGGCAAGTCGACGTTTCTTAACCTGATCGGCGGCCTGGAGGATGCCGACGGCGGCTCCATCATGGTGGACGGCTGCGACCTCACGGTGCTCAAGCCTACCGACCTGGGCGAGTATCGCCGCCGTGAGCTGGGTTTTGTCTTCCAGTTCTACAACCTGGTGCCCGATCTCACCATCAAGGAGAACATCGAGGTCACGGCGCACCTGTCCAAAAACCCGCTCAATGTCGACGACCTGCTGCGTTCGCTGGGCCTCTACGAGCACCGCAACAAGTTCCCGCGCCAGGTCTCGGGCGGCCAGCAGCAGCGCTGTGCCATCGGCCGTGCGCTCGTCAAAAACCCGGGTCTGCTGCTGTGCGACGAGCCCACGGGCGCGCTCGACTATAAGACGTCCAAGGAAATCCTGCAGCTCATGGAGGATGTCAACCGCACCTACGGCTGCACCATCATCATTGTCACCCACAATGCCGCCATCGCGCACATGGCCAATCGCGTGCTGCGCCTGCGCGACGGGCACATCGTCGAGGATGAGCTCAACGAGTCGCCCGTTGCGGCCGCCGAGCTCGATTGGTAGGCGGCGCCATGACACCTCTCGCAAAACGTCTCCCGCGCGAGCTGCGCCGCAATATCGGCAAATACCTGGGCATCTTTTTGCTTATGTGCGGAAGCACCGCTCTCACCTCGGGATTTTTGCTCGCAGCGCATTCCATCGGCTGCCTTATCGATGACATGCGCGATGCGTACGCGATTGAGGACGGCCGCGTGACCACCTCCTTCGAGGCTACCGACGATCAACTCAAGGCCGCCGAGGATGCAGCCGGCGACGTCGGCGGCGTCACGCTCTACAAGAATTTCTCCATCGACGCCATCATCAAAAAGGTGTCCGGCGACGACGGCACCAAGCGCACGCTGCGCACCTATGCGCACCGCACCAAGGTCGATATCGCGTCCTACTGTGAGGGCAAGGAGCCCAAAACGGACGATGAGGTGGCAATCGACCGTGTCTTTGCCACCAACAACGGCCTCGCCGTGGGCGATAAGGTCGAGCTCGAGGGCCGCACCTACACCATCTGCGGCATCATGACCCAGCCCGATAGCCAGGCGCTGTTCCTCAACAATTCGGACTTTACGGTGAACACCATCACGTACGGCGTGGCCGAGGTCACCGATGCCGGCTTTGCCGCGCTCGAGGATGCCGGCGGCGCGCCCGCCTACACCTACTCCTTTACCTTTGCCGATCGCGACCTCCCCACCGCGGATCGCATCGATGCGGAGCAGGATATGGTCGAGGCGCTGACCGACGCCGATGCGCGCGTGGATGACCTCATCGACGCCGATTCCAACCAGGGCATTGGCTATGCGCGCGACGACGTAGACGGCGACTCCATGATGTGGATGACGCTGCTCGACATCATCATCGTGATCATGGCGTTCGTCTTTGTGGTCCTTACCGACGCCACCATCGAGGAGGAGAGCGCCATCATCGGCACGCTGCTCGCCAGCGGCTATCGTCGACGCGAGATCGTGCTGCACTACCTTGCGCTTCCCGCCATCGTGGGCGTGGTCGCGGTGCTTTTGGGCACTGCGCTCGGCGTCGTGTTCTTTACCGAGCCCATGCGCAGCCTCGATTACGGCTCGTACAGCCTGCCGCCCTTCCAGGTGTACTGGAGCTGGGAGATCTTTGTGAAGTGCGCCGTGGTTCCCGCCGCTGCGCTCATCCTCATCACGCTGGTGGGTCTGCTTCGCAAGATGGGCAAGACGCCGTTGCAGTTTCTTCGCCACGAGGCGAGCGGCAAGTCTGGCACCAAGCGCGGCCTGCAGCTGCCGGAGCGCATGGGCTTTGTCTCGCGCTTCCGCCTGCGTATCTTCCTGCGCAACCTGGGCAACTTCGCCACGCTCTTCGTGGGCATTGCGTTTGCCTCGCTGCTGCTGCTCTTTGGCCTGGCGATTCTGCCCACGATGACGCACTACGCGGACAACCTCGAGACGAGCCTGGTCGCCGAGCACCAGTACACGCTCAAGGCTCCGCTGGAGCTCGAGGGCACTGCCGAGGAGCGCGAGCAGTGGTCGGCACTCGAGTGCTTGCAGTCGGTTGACGGCGCGCTGCTTTCTGCCGCCCAAGATGCCGATGACGAGCTCGACGACGCGGCCGATGCGGCGCAGGCGGCAGCCGATACCGCGACCGCATCCCCGTCTGCCGAGAGCCTGGCTGCGGCGCAGGACGCGCTCGCCAAGGTCCAGGACAAGAAGGATGCGCTTTATGCGCGCCTCGATGACCTTGCCGATGCTCTCGGCTGCGACCACGATGAGGCTATCGACCTGATCGACAAGGCCTCTAAGATCGACACTGACAACGACGATATCCACCCGGTCAATACGACCGATAACGGCGCGGGCGCAATCGCACAGGCCGAGAAATACGCCGTCTACCAGCTGCAATACGACCGCGGCGACGGAAATGGCGAGGAGACGATTTCCATCTACGGCATCTCGCCCGATTCGCGCTACTGGAAAGGACTGGACGTCAGCGTCGGACGCGTCGTCTTTGGCGGTGGCTTGCTCGACAAGTTTGGCTGGAGCGAGGGTCAGAAGGTTAAGCTTCGCGACAAGTACGAGGGCGAGAATTATTCCTTTGAGTACGTGGGCAAGGACTGCGTTTGGGGCTCTAAGTCGGATATGAATGTCTATATGAGCATCGAAGACTTTAACGAGCTGTTTGACAACGATGCGGCCTACTTTAACGGCTACGTGAGCAACGAGAAGCTCGACCTCGACGCGCGCTACTTTGCCGGCGATACCACGCCCGACGACATGCGCGCCGTGGGCGACCAGTTCATCGGCATGATGAGCAAAATGATCGGCATGATGGTTGGGCTTGCGGTGTTCATCTTCTTGCTGTTTATGTACCTGCTGACCAAGGCTGTGATCGACCACAGCGCCCGTTCGATCAGCTACATGAAAGTCTTTGGCTATCGCGATAGCGAGATTTCGCATCTGTACATCCGCTCGATCACGTTGTGCGTGGCAGCGTCACTCGTGCTGAGCCTGCCGGTCATTATTGGCTCGCTAACGGCCATCTTCCGCTCGATGCTGCTCGCCTATAACGGCAATATCGAGATCTACGTGCCCGCTTGGTCCATGGCGGCGTGCGCAGGAATCGGCTTTGCGACCTACCTGGTCGTGGCGCTGCTGCACACGCGCTCCATCAAGCGCGTCAGTCTGGCCGAAGCCCTCAAAGTCCAAGAGTAGTCATTTAAGAACGTCCCCAATGACTAGGTGCCGTACTTGACTTTAACTCTGCTTTAACTGGTACCATCCTCTATGTCTGTAACGCCATATAGACCGAGGGGATAGATCTATGACCGCAACTGCACCCGCTAAGGTGTACTTCACCAACCTGCGCACGCATGCTCGCGAGAGCCAGCTCGACAAGCTCAAGCGCCTCATCCGTCACGCCGGTATCGAGCAGATCGACTTCGAGAACAAGTTCGTCGCCATCAAGATTCACTTTGGCGAGCTGGGCAACCTGAGCTTTTTGCGCCCCAACTACGCCCGCGCCGTCGCGGATGTCGTGAAGGAGCTGGGCGGCAAGCCCTTCCTCACCGACTGCAACACGCTCTATGTCGGTAGCCGCAAAAACGCGCTCGAGCACATCGATACCGCCTACCAGAACGGCTTTACCCCGTATGCTACGGGTTGCCAGATCATCATTGCCGACGGCCTCAAGGGCACCGACGAGGCGCTTGTTCCGGTCGAGGGCGGCGAGTACGTGCACGAGGCCAAGATCGGTCAGGCGCTCATGGATGCCGATATCGTGATCAGCCTCACCCACTTTAAGGGTCATGAGCAGGCCGGCTTTGGCGGCGCCATGAAGAACCTGGGCATGGGCGGCGGCAGCCGCGCCGGCAAGATGGAGCAGCATGCCGCCGGCAAGCCGAACGTCTCGACCGAGCACTGCGTTGGCTGCCGTGCCTGCGAAAAGATCTGCGCGCACGACGCTGTCTCGTTCAACGACACCCGCGAGCGCGAGCTTGCCAACGGCAACACCCGCACGGTGCACGTGGCCACCATCGACCACGATCGCTGCGTGGGCTGCGGTCGCTGCATTGCGGCATGCAACCAGGACTGCATCAAGCCCGGCTATGACGCCGCGGCCGACGTGCTCAACTGCAAGATCGCCGAGTACACCAAGGCCGTCGTCGACGGTCGCCCGAGCTTCCATATCTCGCTTGCCATGGATATCAGCCCCAATTGCGATTGCCATCCCGAAAACGATACGCCTATCGTCAACGACATCGGCATGTTCGCGAGCTTCGACCCGGTCGCCATCGACCAGGCCTGCGCCGATGCCGTCATGGCATCCGAGCCGCTGCCAAACACCGAGCTCACCGATAGCGCGGCCAAGATGGAGCACAACCACGAGCATCTGGAGGGCGAGCAGGCCAAGGATCCCTTCTGCATCACGCATCCCGACACCGACTGGCGAGTGTGCATCGCGCATGCCGAGAAGATCGGCCTGGGCACGAGCAAGTACGAGCTTATCGAGGTCAAGTAGCGCCTAGCTATTGGACAAAATAAGCGCCTTTGTAGCGTAAGTTGAGCAAAAGCCGCCCGTGAGCACAGCGCCCACGGGCGGCTTTTTGGAAGTGCGAGGAAAATCGAATAGCGCCGACCACAAACCGATTTTTGGCAACAAAACCCCAGACGTTGCTTTTTGCCTAAAAATACTCGTCGAGGAAGTCGTCGACCGTGTTCCAGTAGAGTTCGGGGTCGACCTGCGCGCTCTTGGCGTGGGTGGCGCCATGGACGGTGAGCTTTTGCTTGACCTTGCTGGCGCACGCGTCGTAGTTTTGG
>DBGBJN010000038.1:0-6669 GCA_048449885.1 Collinsella sp. | reverse complement strand
CCAAAATACGGGCGAGCAGCTCAGCCACATCGCGCCGCGGGATCGTCTTGCCGCTCACATATTGGCTCATCTGACTCTTGCCGAGTTTTTTGCCGAGCATCTCCGATGCGCGGATTACGTCCGACTGGCGAACGTCGCGATTGGACATAGTCTGTCGCAGGCGATCGCTAAACGTCTCTTGGGCCACTAGAACCTCCTTGCTGGCAAAGTTCAATTTATAGAACACGAATTGAACCTGGGTTCAATTTAGGCAGCAGTATAGCGCGGCGCATTATCGGGAAGTTCAATTTCATAAGAAAATGCGCCGGACTCTGAGATTTGCCCAAAGCGGACAATGACACGCACACGTTTAGAGGTATTCGAGGAAACGGGCGGCAGCAAGCGAAACATCGGCCGTTCGATATATGGCGTTGATCCGCCGATGGGGATGCCCCTCGAGTGGGCGCACGGCAACATCGAACTGGCAGCGGCGCAAGATGAGCGCGGGAAGAATGCTCACGCCCAGGCCGTCCTCGACCATGGCTATAATCGCATAGTCATCCCAGGTCGACAGCTTAGAGCGCACCGCCAGGCCCGCGCGGCGAAACAGCGGCGTAATCTCATCATCGGTGCCTCGTTCTAGCAGAATAAACTGCTCGTTGGCTAAATCGGCAAGAGAAACGACCTCCGCCGTGGCAAGCAAAGAGTCCGCCGGCACTACCGCCATCAACTCGTCGCGCACCAAAGACCGCGATGCCATGCCGTTTTCTCGGGGTTCACGCGGGATAAAGCCCAGATCGCAGCGGCCCTCTGCCACCCATTGTTCAATCTCTGAGTAATCGCCCATCAGCAACTCGTAATCGACGTCCGGGTGATCGGCGCGAAAGCGCGCAATCACCGGCGGCAGCACGTGGGTCGCCACGCTCGAAAACGTACCGATGCAGATTTTGCCGCGCATGAGCCCGCGCATCTCATCCACCCGTCGCTGCAAGCGAGTGAATTCCTCACAGAGCGCTTCGACAGCCGGCATGACCTGCCGCCCATCGGCAGAAAGAGCCACGCCCTCGCGACTGCGGTCGAGCACCTTAAAGCCCCAATCGGCCTCAAGATCGGCCACCATGCGGCTCACGCCCGATTGCGAATAGCTCAGGCGTTCGGCAGCACGCGTAAAGCTTCCGGCGCGCACGGTCTCCAGCAGCACCTGCATCTTTTGAACATTCGTTTCCACGGCACCCCTCCACCTATGCATGAGCTTTTGTCATGTTATCTATGCATTATATTCGCTTTTCTTCTAAAGCCAGTTCACCCATAGTGAACATGCTCGGATATAGAGGGGATGGAAGCGCATGAACAACGGGCTGGTTACGTACTTAGCAGCATTGCTATTGTTTGGCTCCAACGGCATCATCGCCTCTGCCATCGCGTTGCCGAGCTCCGATATCGTGCTACTGCGCACGTTTTTGGGCGCCCTCTCGCTTGTCACTATCCTTGCCATCACCCAACGCCATAAGTTGCAGGCGCCATCCCGCCTCCGCGAAGCCGCAGCCCTCCTCCTTTCGGGAGCCGCGCTGGGCGCCAGCTGGATTTTTCTGTTCCGCGCCTACCAGACGATCGGCGTCGGCGTATCCTCGCTGCTGTACTACTGCGGCCCCATCATTGTCATGGCGCTCTCCCCGCTCATCTTTGGCGAAAAGCTGACCGGCGGCAAAATCGCCGGCTTTGTCGCCGTTGCTTGTGGTGCTTTTTTCATTGCAGCGCAAGGTCTAGGCGGCAATATGCCCATTGCGGGTATCGTCTGCGGTATCGCCTCGGCATTTTGCTATGCGCTGATGGTCATCGCTAGCAAGGGTGCGCCACACATCGAAGGCCTCGAGAACTCCACGCTCCAGGTGAGCGCCGCCTTTGTGACCGCGCTGGTCCTCACGCTCATCACGCAGGGCGCTCCCTCATTCCTGTCCGCCGGCGTCGCCACCAGTATTGATTGGCGCGCCGTCGTCATGCTCGGCGTCGTCAACACCGGCATCGGTTGCCTGCTCTACTTTAGTGCCGTCGCCAAGCTGCCCGTCCAGACCGTCGCGGTCGTCGGCTACCTCGAGCCGCTTTCGGCCGTCGTGTTCTCGGCCGTCCTTTTGGGCGAAGCCATAACACCGGTCCGCCTGATGGGCGCCGCGCTTATCATCGGCGGCGCGATTTTTTGCGAACTCGCCGGCAAACGCACAAACGCCAAGGCCGGCATCGCCCAGACAGTACGTGCTTAAAAGCCCCTGCTCTGAAATGCTACCTGCGTAGATAAATAATCCCCAGCTGAGGATTATTGTCTAAAATAACCCGATGTGCCAAACTGCTCTTGTATGTATAAAGACGGCATAAAGTTTTTTGTCCTAGACAGATAACCGGATGTCTAAGGGAGTCCTCGTGGCACACAATAAACTGGAGGCAAACCTCCAAGACCAGCGCGGGCAAGGCGGGCACGGAGCCATCCCCCTCTCCGCTGGCATGCTGCTCGTAACGCTCGGCGTCGTCTATGGTGACATCGGCACGAGCCCCATGTACACCATGAAATCAATCGTCGCCAACAACGGCGGCATCGGTACCGTCAGCGAGGACATGATCCTGGGCGCGCTTTCGCTCGTCATCTGGACCATGACGCTCGTGACCACGGTCAAGTACGTGGTAATCGCCATGAAGGCCGACAACCACAACGAAGGTGGCATCTTCGCCCTGTTCAGTCTCGTGCGCAAGGTGGCGCCATGGCTGATTCTCCCCGCCATGATCGGCGGCGCGGCGCTGCTCGCCGACGGCATCCTCACCCCCGCGGTCACGGTCACCACAGCCATTGAGGGCCTGCGTACCATCGAGTGGGGCCACGCGCTATTGGGTGACGGTCAGACCAATGTGATCATCATCACCATCATCATTATCTGCGGCCTATTTGCCATGCAGCGCGCCGGTACCTCGTCGATCGGTAAGCTCTTCGGCCCGCTCATGACGCTGTGGTTCCTGTTCCTGGCGGGCGCCGGCCTGTTCAACATGCTCGGCAACCTGTCCATCTTGCGCGCGCTCAACCCCATCCGTGGCATCATGTTCCTGTTCTCGCCCATCAACCACTCGGGCATCATGGTGCTCGGCTTCGTCTTCCTGTCGACGACCGGCGCCGAGGCGCTCTATTCAGACATGGGCCACGTGGGCAAGGCCAACATCTACGCATCCTGGCCGTTTGTTAAGGCGGCCCTCATCCTTAACTATCTGGGCCAGGGAGCTTGGCTGCTCGCCAACAACTCCAATCCCCAAATGCTCGCAATGGATATCGTCAACCCGTTCTATATGATGCTTCCCGAGCCCCTGCGCCCCTTTGCCATCGTGCTTTCGGCCGTGGCGGCCATCATCGCCTCGCAGGCGCTCATCACCGGCTCGTTCTCGCTGGTATCCGAGGCAACGCGCCTCAACCTTATGCCGCATCTGCGCATCCACTACCCCAGCGACACCAAGGGCCAGCTCTATATTCCGCTCGTCAACAACATCATGTGGGTCGGCTGCATCTTCATCGTGCTGCTGTTCCAAAACTCCGAGCGCATGGAGAGCGCCTACGGCCTCGCCATTACCGTGACCATGCTCATGACCACGACGCTTTTGACGAGCTATATCGCTGGCATTCTCAAGCACAAGCTGGGCGCCTGCGTCTTCGCCCTGCTCTTCGGTGCCATTGAGCTGTGCTTCTTCGCCTCGTGCCTCACCATGTTCTTTGACGGCGGCTATGTGATGATCTTCCTGGCCGCACTGCTGTTTGGCCTTATGTACGTGTGGCGCCGTGGCACCGCCATCGAGCGCACGCAGACGATTCTGTTGCCCGTCTCCAAGTACATCGATCAGCTCAACCGCCTGCGCAACGACGAGACCTATCCCGTGCTCGCCGACAATCTGGTGTTCCTCACCAACAGCCCCGACCCGCTCACGCTCGACCGCGACGTGCTCTATTCCATCTTGGACAAGCATCCCAAGCGCGCCAAGGCATATTGGTTCATCAACGTACACGTTACCGATGAGCCCTATACGCACGAGTATTCCGTTGAGACCTTTGGCACAGACTTCTTGTTCCGCGTGCGCTTGGACCTGGGCTTTAAGGTCAACCAGCGCATCAACGCCTACCTGCGCCAGATCGTTGGCGACTTGATGGCATCGGGCGAGCTGCCGCCGCAGCACCACACCTACTCCATCTACGAGACGCGCGGCAACGTGGGCGACTTCCGTTTTTGCATGCTGCGCAAGATGCTTGCCCCCGAAACGGACATCAACCGCAACGACCATCGCGTCATGGCCATCAAGTACGCCGTCCGCCGCGCCTGCGGAAGCCCGGCACGTTGGTATGGTCTCGAGAACTCGGCCATCATCATCGAGTACGTACCGCTCTTTGCCCGCATGCGCCCGGCCGTCAAACTCGTGCGCACCCAGGTGCCGCTCGAGATCCAGATCGAAGAGGCCGAGGAAATGGAAGTCGACATCTTCTCGGACGACTTGGTCAACGGCAACGAGGCCGGTAGGGACATGAACATCGATCCCACCGAGCTGCTCGAGAGCGTCGCCGATACGCCCGAACAGCAACAGCTCGACGGCCTCGAGAACGAACAACTCAACGACGCCAACTTCTAACGACGTCACCCATCGACGATAGCGGCCCTGCACCTCACGAGAGATGCAGGGCCGCTTTGCATTGCGGTAAAGCTATCGGCTACGAACGGCGCGGCTCGGGAACCACGAGCCTATCGGGGCTCGCGCCCTCGGCATCCATCAGGCTCACGTAGCGAATCGACGGATCCCCATACATCGCGTAGTAATAATTGCCCGTGCGCGCGCTAAAGCATCCGGTGTAGATAGTCTTCTCGAACTTGCCATCGCCCATCCTGGACGCTCCCTCGATCATCACCACGCCCTCGAGCGAGCGGAACATGCGAACGACGTTTTCGGTCTCGCTCTCCTTTTGCGGGTAATTGGCATTGAGGTACGCCGCCTTTACAAAACGGCTCGGCGAATAGCAATCGCCCGGAATGCCGCGCATGCCGGCACCGGCTCCATAGGGCTTGAGCTCGGCGCCACGCCATGTCGCCGTCTGCGGAAAATCGCTTGTGGCGGTGATATAGGTGCGCAGGTTTTCCATGTGCCACGGGAAGGTCGGCTGGTTGGCAAGGGTGTCGACCGGATCGTCGTATACATGCAGGCCGTCAGCCATCATCTCGACCACGATGCTGCGCTGGCTGTCGCCGATAATCCAATGGAGCAGCGACACGCCCAGCCCCTCTCCGGCAGATTTGGCGACAATCACCGTGTCGCGCAGCGCGGCCTCAACCTCATCGACCGTCGAGAACGTCGCTGCCACCCACAGGGGGAACTCATAGGCCGCGATATTGGTCTTGCCGTCGACAGGGTCCTCGGCATACTCGGCATAACCCGGGAAATTGAGACCCGCCACGGCGAGGCCCGCATCGTTGCCGCAATCGAAGAACATAGGGTAGTTCCTGAAATCGATGCACATACCAATCACCGCGTGCGCCGCTGTCGCGTCGTCGATAAACGAATACGGAATGTGAAACCCGCGCGGCATCACGCGAACCTGTTGGCCGTAGTCAAAGCTCCAGTCGAGATTGCGGCCCAGATACATGTGGCCAGAATTATCGGTAAATCGAATACTCGTACACATAGCGCCTCCTAGCTTTACGTTCTTGCTAATTTCATTGTCTCCAAACAAAAAGGCGCTAAACACAAAAGCCCGGACATGACAACAATGTCATGCCCGGGCCAAAAGAGACGAAGTGCGGTGCTTTGGTCCCCTTAGACCAACTTTCCAAGACAGTGGTCGATCATATGCTGGATCATCTGTGCCTCAAAGCCCGCGTAGTCGCGGCGGCACTCCTTCATCTTGCCGTCGACGATCTGATCAAAGGCGACCTTGCACTTGATATAGCGCGTGGACCTGGTGACCTCCTCGTGCGTCAGGCAGCTCTCCTCCATCTTGCTGGCGCCCAGGCCAAACACCAGACGGGGGTTGTAGAGTACGTGAGGCTCGCCGGCATCGTCCAGGTAGACGCAAACCTTCTTGGTAACGCCAATCTGGTTAGCGGCAAGGCAGCCGGCATCGTCGAGCGACTTGATGGTATCGATCAGGTCCTGAGCAACCGACTCGTCCTCGACGGTCGCAACCTCGCAACGCTGGGACAGGATAGCCTCGTCGTGGCAGAGCTCTTTAATCATACGTTCCTCCATAGGGGTCGTTGTAACTGCTTAAGTATACGGTACCCACACATTTTCATGCGAAAAATACCGTCCGTCTGCTACAAAGCGCCGAACATCAACATGCGAGGAACATCAACCTTTCAAAGGCGATATAGTAGTTGAGTTCGTGTCAATCGGCCTAAACTCGGGGCCGAACAAGGAAAGGGTATGCATGGACGAACTTTTTCACGTCAGTGAGCGCAAGTCCACAATCGGGACCGAACTTCGCGCTGGACTGACAACATTCCTGGCGATGGCCTACATCATCGCCGTCAACCCTGCGGTGCTCTCGGGCGCTGGCATCGATGCGGGAGCGCTCGCCTGCGCCACCTGCCTGGGCGCCGGCATCATGACCATCTGCATGGGCATCTTCGCCAACCGCCCGCTCGCCTGCGCGTCGGGCTTAGGCGTCAACGCGATGATCGC
>DBGBJN010000037.1:0-4352 GCA_048449885.1 Collinsella sp. | reverse complement strand
GGGCAGCTCAACCTCAAGACGGTGGACGTCGAGGATCTTGCCCTTCCAGGCGCACTCCTCCGAAAGAATCTTCTCGTGCAGCTCGGCATCGTGCGGGTCGTCGTCGCCCAGCACCAGCGCCGGCTCGTCAGCGACCTCGCCGCCAGGCTCGCCCTCGGCGTGCCCATACATGCGGCTGTCCTCTTCGACGATCTGCGCGTCCACGAGCTCTTCGTTCTTCTCGTCCATCCGTCTCATTCCTCTCGGATTTTAGGCATCCCAGGCGTCGCGGCCGCGCAGCGCACGCAGGCCAATGTCGTGGCGCAGGGTCTTGCCCTCAAAGTTGATCTTCTCGCAGGCCTCGTAGGCAAGGTCGCGAGCGTTCTCGAACGTATCGCCCAGCGCGGTCACGGCGAGCACACGACCGCCGTTGGTCACGAGCTCGCCGTCCACCACGGCAGTACCGGCGTGATACACCGTCACGTTCTCCATAGCCTCGGCATCCTCGATGCCGGTAATGACCTTGCCCTTCTCGTAGCTGCCGGGATAGCCCGCGCTCGTCAGGACAACGGCCACGGCCCACTCGTCACGCCAATCGAGCTCAATCTGATCGAGCTCGCAGTTGGCGCAAGCCAGCATGACCTCGACCAGGTCGTTCTTAAGGCGCGGCAGCACGACCTGCGTCTCAGGATCGCCAAAGCGGGCATTGAACTCCAGCACCTTGGGGCCGGCAGGGGTGAGCATAAAGCCGCCGTACAGGCAGCCGCGATAGTCGATACCCTCGGCAGCGAGCTCTGCCACGGTCTGCTCCATGACCTTCACCATGGTGGCGTGCTCCTCGTCGGTCACGATGGGCACCGGGCTGTAGACGCCCATGCCGCCCGTGTTGGGGCCCTTGTCGCCCTCGAGCGCACGCTTGTGATCCTGCGAGGTGGCCATGGGACGCACGGTCTTGCCGTCGGTAAAGGCCAGCAGCGAGCACTCGGGGCCGGTCAGCATCTCCTCGATGACCACCGTGTTGCCGGCATCGCCAAAGGTGCCGCCAAAACACTCACGCACAGCCTCCTCGGCCTGCGAAAGCTCGGTTGCCACGATAACGCCCTTGCCCGCGGCAAGGCCGTCGGCCTTGACGACCAGCGGAGCGCCCTGCTCGCGCACATAGGCAAGAGCCGAAGCCTCGTCGGTAAATGAGCCATAGGCTGCCGTCGGGATACCGGCGCGCTCCATGAGCTGCTTGGAGAACAGCTTAGAGCCCTCCATCTGGGCGCCCTCGGCACCCGGGCCAAAGCACGGGATGCCCGCCGCGCGGACGGCGTCTGCAACGCCCGCCACGAGCGGAGCCTCGGGGCCAATCACCACGAGTCCGCATCCATGGCTCTGGGCAAACGCCGCCACGGCCGCAGGATCGCAATCGTCGAGAACCACATTCTCGCCGCAGCTCGCGGTGCCGCCGTTACCCGGCGCGATGTAGAGCTTGCCGGCGCGCGGTGATGCTGCGAGCTTGGCTGCCAGAGCATGCTCGCGGCCGCCGCTGCCCAACAACAGGATGTCGATGGTTTGAGTGTCCGCCTTCAAGGGTGCCTCCTCTATGGATTACCGGCCCGCTCCGCGCGGGCCCATTACAAGCAAATATACCCCTCGGCCGCCCATCTGGGCTGCACAGGGGTAGATCGCAATAACCAAATAACGCCGATTACTTCCAGAATCGGTTGATGGTCTGCTCGCGACCGGCGCCGACGCCGATGAACGTCACGCGGGTGTGTGCCAGATCCTCGATAAATGCCACGTAGTCCTGAGCCTCCTGCGGCAGCTCATCAAAGCTGCGGCAGCCGGTGATGTCGCACTTCCAGCCAGGGAGCTCCTCGTAGATGGGCTTGGCATGCTCAAAACGCACCTGGTGCTCGGGCACGCTCGTGTAGCGCTCGCCGTCGACGTCATAGGCAACGCACACCTTAATGGTGTCGAAGGCCGAAAGCACGTCGAGCTTGGTCACGGCGATGTCGGTGAGGCCGTTGACGCGCGAGGCATAGTTGGCGATAGGGCCGTCAAACCAGCCGCAGCGACGACGGCGACCGGTGGTCACGCCGTACTCGTAGCCCTCCTCGGTCAGCGTGTGGCCGGCCTCGGACTCATAGGAAAGCTCGGTGGGCATGGGGCCCGAACCGACGCGGGTGATATAGGCCTTCATGACGCCCAGCACGCGGTCGACGTTCTTCATGCCGACGCCGGAACCGGTAATGGCGCCGCCGGCGGTGCAGTTAGAAGACGTCACGTACGGATAGGTGCCGTGATCGATGTCGAGCAGCGTCGCCTGGGCGCCCTCAAACAGCAAATCCTTGCCCTCATCGATCATGTTGTTGAGCAGCAGGCTCGTCTCGGTGATGTAGGGGCGCAGGCGCTCGGCCATGGGCAGGTACTCATCGCAAATCTGATCCACGGTGTAGGTGGGCAGGTTGTAGATGAGCTCTAGCTCGGGGTTCACGCGGGCAAGAGCGGTCTCCAGCTTATCGCGGAACAGCGCCTCATCCAGCATGTCCTGCATACGCAGGCCAATACGGGCCATCTTGTCCTGGTAGCACGGACCGATGCCGCGCTTGGTGGTACCGATGTTCTTCTTGCCGAGCTTCTGCTCAAAGGCGCCATCCAGATCGATGTGGTACGGCATGATGACATGCGCGTTGCCGCTGATCTTGAGATTCTTGGTGGTGATGCCGTCGGCCTCGAACATATCGATCTCCTCAAGGACAACCTTGGGGTTGACGACGCAGCCGTTACCGATCACCGACACGTGGTCGGAATACATGATGCCGGAGGGCACCTGGTGCAGGCCGTACTTCTTGCCGTTGACGACGATGGTGTGGCCGGCGTTGTTGCCGCCCGAATAGCGCACGACGGCATCAAAGTCGCCGGCGACCAGGTCGCAGATCTTACCCTTGCCCTCATCGCCCCACTGGGCACCGACCAAAACGGTTGACGGCATGTTTACTCCTCACATTCATGGACTGTCCGCACACCGCAAGTGCGCAGAAGCACAAAACATTCCCAGTATACCCGTGCAACGGGCGCCTGTCCTACTCCTCGGTATGCGCCCCATCAAGCTCATAGAACTTGGTGGATGCCGGCAGGAACATCAGGTCGACGTCGCCAATCGGGCCCGAACGGTTCTTGGCCACGACGATACGCGTAACGCCCTCGTCGGGTCGGTCGTCGCGCGAGGCCTCGGCCTCGTCGGCGGATCGGTCCAAGAACATGACGATATCGGCATCCTGCTCGATGGAGCCCGATTCACGCAGGTCGGACAGCTGCGGGCGCTTGCCGGTACGGGACTCGACCTGACGCGACAGCTGCGACAGCGCGATCAGCGGAATCTTGAGCTCCTTGGCCATAATCTTCAGACCACGCGACATCTCGGAGACCTCGACGGTGCGGCTCTCGGAACGACGTCCCGGCGGGGGACTCACCAGCTGCAAATAGTCCAGGATGATGATGGCCTTCTCCTTGTTATGGAGCATGCGGCGGCTCTTGGCGCGAATCTCGGTCACCGTGGTGCCGGGCGTATCGTCAATCAGAATATCGAGCTTGGACAGCGTCTGCGTGGCCTCATTGATGTTGGCCCACTGCTCGGGACTAATGCGGCCCGTACGGAAGTCGCTGATCGAGATCATGGCATAGGCGCAAATCAGACGCTGGGCAATTTCCTTGCCCGACATCTCCAGCGAGAAGAAGCCGACGGTATAGCCCGCGGCGGCGGCGTTGAGCGCCAAGTTCAGGGCGAACGACGTCTTACCAACGGCGGGGCGGGCGCCGATAATGATGAGCTGGCCCTCGCGGAAACCCATGAGCATACGGTCGAGCGACGGAAAGCCCGTGGGCACGCCTGCAGCCTGACCGCCGGCCTTGCACACTTCCTCGGCCTCGTTATAGGCCTCGACCATAAACTCGGTCAGCGTCTTGTAGCTCGACTTAACCTCACGCGCCGTGACCTTGAGCAGCTTGCTCTCGGCCAGCTCCACGACCTCTTTGGTGTCGGTGGGGGCGTTGTAGGCCAGCGCGTTGATCTCGTTGGTGGCGCCAATCAGCTCACGCAGCATCGAGTCGCGGCGAACGATGGCGGCATGGTGCTGCCAGTTGACGAGCGACAGAGTCTGTCCCATCAGCTCCAAAATGTACGCCTCGCCGCCCACGGCATCGAGCTTGTTGATGCTTCGCAGGTAATCGATCAGCGAGATAGAGTCAATGGGGATGCGACTGTTATACATATCGACCATCGCGGTATAGATGGTCTTATGAATGGGCCGGTAGAAGTCATCGGGCTGCAGCTCGACTTGGGCCTCTTCGACCACCTCGGGCGATAGCAGCATAGCGGCCAGTAC
>DBGBJN010000036.1:0-4286 GCA_048449885.1 Collinsella sp. | reverse complement strand
CAGGTTTACGTCCTGCAGCACCACGCCCAGCGAGCGGCGCAGGTCTGCCTTGCGGATCTTGTTGACGTTGATGCCGTCGTAGCGAATCTTGCCGTCGGCGATGTCATAGAAGCGGTTGATGAGGTTGGTGATGGTCGTCTTACCGGCACCGGTGGCGCCGACAAACGCGACCTTCTGGCCCGGCTTGGCAAACACGGACACGCCGTGCAGCACCTCGTGGTCGGGCGTGTAGCCAAAGTCGACGTTGTCCATGACCAGGTCGCCACGCAGCGGCACGTACTCGATCTCGCCGGTTGCGCGGTGCGGATGTTTCCACGCCCACATGCCGGTGTGGTGGTCGGCCTCCTCGAGCTGCCAGGTGTCGGGGTTGACCTGCGCGTTGACGAGCGTCACATAGCCTTCGTCGGCTTCGGGCTCCTCGTCGATGAGCTCAAAGATGCGGTCGGCGCCGGCGAGGCCCATGACCACTGCGTTGATCTGCTGCGAGATCTGACCGATCTGTCCGCAGAACTGCTTGGTCATGTTGAGGAACGGCACTACGACGGTGATGGACAGCGTCATGCCCGAGATGCTCAGATTGGGCACGCCCAGCGCCAGGAAAATGCCGCCTGCCAGTGCGACCAGCACGTAGAGCAGGTTGCCCAGGTTCATAAGGATAGGCATGAGGATGTTGGCGTACATGTTGGCCTTCTGCGAGACCTCGAAGAGCTTTTCGTTGCGCTCGTCAAAATCGGCCTCGGCGGCAGACTCGTGGCAGAATGCCTTGACGACCTTCTGGCCGTTCATGACTTCCTCGATATGGCCCTCGACCACGCCGAGCTCGGTCTGCTGCGCAATGAAGAAGCGCGCGGAGTTGGAGCCGAGCAGCTTGGTCATAAAGGTCATAAAGGCGACGCCGGCCACAATGACCAGGCACATCCACACGCTGTAGTACAGCATGATAAAGAACACCGTGACGATGACGATGGTCGTCATGAGCAGGTTGGGCAGCGACTGGCTGATCATCTGGCGCAGCGTGTCGATGTCATTGGTGTAGTGGCTCATGATGTCGCCGCGCTGATGCGTGTCGAAGTAGCGAATCGGCAGGTCCTGCATACGGTTGAACATCTTCTCGCGCAGCTTTTCGAGCGAGCCCTGCGTGACGATGGCCATGGCGCGGTTCCAGAAGAGCGAAGACAGGATGCCGATGCCGTAGATGCAGGCGAGGGTGGTCACGAGCTGTGCGATCTTGGGCTGTGCGGCTTCCCAATCGCCCGACTGCCACGATTCGCTAATAATCTGCAGAGCGCTCTGAAGGAAGGTCGCACCGATGGAGTTGATGATGGCGCAGAGCACCACGCCGACAACGACGAGGGGCAAAAGCACGGGGTAGAAGCCAAAGAGCGTCTTGATGAGGCGCGACATGGTGCCGCCCTTGCGGTTGAGTGCGCGCTCGGCGGTCGTTGCCTTACTCATGTGCCTCGCCTCCTTCCTGGGTCTGAGCTTGCGTTACGGATGCCTCGGTGTCGGCCTCGACGGCTCCTTCGCCCTCGGCAGACATCTTGTTTTGCGAGGTAAAGGTCTCGCGGTAGATCTCGCTCGTCTTGAGCAGCTCGTCATGGTTGCCGATCTGCGCGATACGGCCACCCTCCATGACGATGATGCGATCGGCGTCCTGCACGGAGCTGATGCGCTGGGCGATGATGAGCTTGGTCGTGTTGGGCAGATAGCTTGCCAACCCTGCGCGGATCTTGGCGTCGGTCTTGGTGTCGACAGCGCTGGTGGAGTCGTCCAGGATTAAGATCTTGGGGCGACGCAGCAGGGCACGCGCAATGCACAGGCGCTGCTTCTGACCGCCGGAAACATTGGAGCCGCCCTGTTCGATCCAGGTGTCATAGCCCTTGGGGAAGCCATCGACAAACTCGTCGGCGCAGGCCAGATGTGCCGCCTCGCGGACTTCCTCGTCGGTGGCGTTCGGGTCGCCCCAGCGCAGGTTCTCGGCAATGGTGCCGCTAAACAGCACGTTTTTCTGCAGCACCATGGCCACTTGGTGGCGCAGCGCGTCCAGGTCGTAGTCGCGTACGTCCATGCCGCCCACGCGCACGGTGCCTTCGGTGGCGTCGTACAGACGGGCGATGAGGTTTACAAGCGTGGACTTGGCCGAGCAGGTACCGCCGATGATACCGATGGTCTCGCCGCTCTTAATGTGCAGGTCGATATCGTCGAGCGCCTGGCGCTTCGCATGCGCGGAATACTTAAAGCTCACGTGGTCAAAGTCGATGGAGCCATCGGCGACCTCGAGCACGGGCTCGGCGGGATCGGCGATCGTGGGCTCGGCGGCCAGCACCTCGGTAATGCGGTGCGCCGATTCGTCGGCCATGGTCACCATGACAAAGATCATCGACAGCTGCATCAGGCTCATGAGGATCGCGAAGCCATAGGTAAAGATCGAGGAGAGCTGGCCCACGTCGAACAGCGTGCCCTGGCTCGTGATGATGAGCTTGGATCCCAGGTAGATGATGATGACAAATGCGCCGTTGACGCAGATGTTCATCATGGGGTTGTTAAAGGCGAGCAGCTTCTCGGCGCGGGTGAAGTCCATCTGGACGTCGTGCGCGGCGGTGGCGAACTTCTCCTTCTCAAAGTCTTCGCGCACGTAGCTCTTGACCACGCGCATGCCGGTGACGTTTTCCTCGACGGACTCGTTAAGGGCGTCGTACTTGTGGAACACGCGCGAGAAGATGGGGCGTACCTTAAAGATGATAAAGAACAGTCCAAAGCCCAGCAGCGGAATGATGACCAGGTAGACCATGGCGACGCTGCCGCCCATGGCGTAGGCCATGGCAAAGGCAAAGACCAGCACCAGCGGCGCGCGCACGGCGATGCGGATGAGCATCATAAAGGCCTGCTGCACGTTGTTGATGTCGGTGGTGAGGCGGGTGACGAGCGAGGAGCTCGAGAACTCATCGATGTTGGCAAAGCTGAACGTCTGGATCTTGTAGAACAGGTCGTGACGCAGGTTCTTGGCGAAGCCGCAGCTCGCATGACTGCAGGTGACGCCGGCAGCGGCACCAAAAGCGAGCGACGTCAGTGCGATGAGCACCAAAAAGCCTGCGGTGGGAAGCATCTGGGCGACGGTGGCACCGTCTTTGATGGCGTCGATCATGTCGGCGGTGATAAACGGGACCATCATTTCGCAGAGCACCTCGCCAAGCACCAGCAGCGGCGTGGCGATCGTGACCGTCTTGTAATCGCGGATGCTTCCCATGAGGGTTTTAATCATCCAGTTCCTCCCAGGTTACGCGGATTTTTTCGAGCATCTCGGCGAGCTGTTCGCGCTCGTCGTGCGTAAGGGCGCTAAAGGCCTGTTCCCTAAAGCGAATGCGGGCTGCCTGCTCAACACGGGCCTTTTCCCATCCCGCTTCGGTCAGGCGGATGGTGAGCTGCCGACGGTCTTTGGGATTGCGACTGCGCTCGATAAGACCGCCCAGTTCGAGCTTGGACAGAATCTCGGAAAGGGACCCTGGCTTGAGGTCGAAGTGCATGCCGAGCTCCTGTTGGGACAGCTCGCCGGTCGGCTGCTTGGCGAGTAGGCAGACAATAGGCGCCTTGCCAGATATGCCGCCGCCGTGAAAATGCATGTAATGGCCGCAAAAACCCAGGCCGCTCAGGATGCGCTTGGCGAGTTTGTCTTCGGCGCTGACCGCTTCGGGTACATCCGCCGGCTGTGACGGGTCGCCGCCGGGCCCGTGCGAACAAAGGTTAAGAGGTTCATCGCACATGAATCAGTGTTGCTCCTTTCTTTAGTTAGGTAGTGGAATTGTTTTGTGCCTAACCAATTTAGGAGTGTGAGAAATCAATGTCAAGGTGCCAAACTTATTAAGTTACGGCGTTTTGCCAAACGCCGTAACCGCTCGACGCTGCAAACGCTCCTAAGCGGCAATCTGGCGTTCAATCGTCGGGCATGGCCACAAGGCCTATGCCCTCCTCTTTCACGCCACCTTGCTCGCTTAGGAACGTTTTCGCTGTCCGTCCTCAACCTGTGATTCCGCCACGGTCCGTTTCGGTGCATGCAATCCCTTGGGGACGGAGGAAAAGGGATCATTTTCCGTAACCTTTCCGCAACAATTTACCCTTCGCGCTGCTCGACTCCGCTCACAACGTCCCCTGCGCTACACTTAGTCGCACTGTGGCGCTGCTGCGCCGTGCCCGAACCAAGGGAGACCCTCATGAAGAACACTCAGCTGCTGCTGATCAACGATATGTGCGGCTACGGCAAGGTCGCGCTTTCCGCCATGCTGCCGGTG
>DBGBJN010000035.1:0-10368 GCA_048449885.1 Collinsella sp. | reverse complement strand
AAGTCATCCATCATCTGCCGCACCGGCATGCTTATGCTGGCAAGCGGAACAGGTGCCTGGCGCGTGCGCGATACCATGAATCGTGTTGCTGCCGTACTCGGCGTCACGATTCACGTCGACCTGAGTCTTCTGTCGTTTGAGTGCACTTGCATCGAAGATGGCCACTGCTTTAACGAGGTTGTCAGCCTGCCCACAACGGGAGTCAATACCCATCGCATTTGGATGATGGAGAGTTTCCTCAAGGAAATCGAGACCTATGGTCGTCGCTTCACGGTACACGAGTATCACGAGATGCTCAGGACCGTTGAGAGCTCAAAGCCTGATTACTCTCCCTGGCAACAGGGCCTTGCGGCAGCCTGTGCTTGCGGCGCCTTCGTCTTTTTGCTCGGCGGCGGCCCTATCGAGATGGCCTGCGCGTTCGTGGGCGCGGGTGTCGGCAACTTTGCCCGCTCCCATATTCTCAAGCAAGGCCTTGGTCAGTTCAGCGCGCTGACGACCGGCGTTGCGCTCGCTTGCGTTTCGTATCTGCTGGCATTGCTCGGCCTTGGCCAGGTCATACCGGGGGCAATGTCGCACCAAGAAGGCTATATCGGCGCCATGCTCTTTGTGATTCCCGGCTTTCCACTCATTACGGCAGGCCTCGACATCGCTAAGCTCGACATGCGAAGCGGTATCGAGCGCCTTTCATATGCCGTATCGATTATTGTGATGGCGACCCTCGTAGGTTGGATGGTTGCCGAGTGTGTTGGCCTGGCGCCGGACGACTTTGCCCCACTGGGCCTTTCGCCGCTTGCCCTTACGCTCCTGCGCGTGGTGATGAGCTTCGTTGGCGTATTCGGCTTCTCGGTGATGTTCAACAGCCCGGTAAAGATGGCCGCGGCAGCTGGGTTGATCGGCGCCGTGTCCAATACCCTGCGTCTGACCCTTGTCGATGCGCCGACGATGATTCCCTTCCTGGGCCTCAGCACGGGAATGCCTCCCGAGGCAGCAGCGTTTATCGGCGCGCTGGTATCGGGGCTGCTCGCAAGCTTGGCTGAAGTCAAGCTCACCTACCCGCGCATCGCCCTCACGGTGCCTTCGATTGTCATTATGGTGCCGGGCTTGTATCTGTATCGCTCGATGTATTACATGTGCACCTTCGACACAGTCAATATGCTCGGCTGGTTTGTGCGCGCAGTGCTCATCGTAGCGTTTCTGCCCGTTGGACTGGGTGTGGCGCGTACGCTCACCGACCCTCGCTGGCGCCACACCAGCTAATTGGTACAAGGGGGACAGGTTACTTTGCACCAAATGAGTTGCGGTGAAATAGGGACTGAATTGTTGCTTAAAGGGTCAAAACAGTCCGTATTCCACCGCAACTTATGGGGTCGGGGGTTTTGGTGCCCTGCATCTCCACAAACTCAACGCTTACGAAGCGCGCGCCGTTCGTGTTAGGGTAGTTCCACCACATAAGTAGTCGCAGACGCGCGTAACACGGGCGGGCGAGATGAAGTCCCAACAGCTCCATCTTGCCCGCCCGTTTTTGTTGCGTGGCGCCGCGGTACAACACAGAAAGGAATCTGCCCTTCATGCCTATCAACAAACGAGAGAGCCTGCTGTTCACCTTTATCATGTGCTTTTGCATGGTGCTCTGGATGAGCATCTACAACGTTGCCCTGCAGCATGGGGCCATCAACGGCGAGGTTGTTGCCGCCGCGTGGCTCGGCTTCCCCGTTGCCTACATTTTTGCCATGTGCTGCGACTGGTTTGTTGCCAGTCCCCTTGCCAAGGGTTTCGCTTTTAAATTCCTGGTCACGCCGGGCAAGAGCTCGCCACTTGCCATGACGCTCGCCGTCAGCTCCTGCATGGTCGTTCCCATGGTCATCATCATGTCGCTGTACGGTGCCTGTGAGGGTCTGACGCACATGCCCGGCGGCATCCTTGCGAACCTGTATTCCGTGCCCGCGATCTGGATGATCAACATCCCGCATAATTTTGTGATGGCGCTGCCGTGGAACCTTTTGGTAGCCGGTCCGATTTCCCGCTTCGTCTTCCGTCGCGCCTTCCCTGTGGGGACGGTTTTCGAGGAGGAGCATGCCGAGCTCTTGGAGCAGGCTATGGCTCCTGAGTGCGAGTAGCTCGCTTAGGGATCTGCTGAGCGCGGGCGACTTGCTTGGTTGGAGCCCTAAGCGTGGATAGCTCTCTCGGCGACATCGCGGGCGTGAGCGGTGCGCATGACCGGAGGGCCCGTGCTGCTCCGTTGCCCGACGTGCTAGCGCGCAGAACAATCTGTTGGTGCATTCGGCGGCTGCTGAAGCGTTTCGGCAGCCGCTTTTTATACGGAGTTTAAATACAACAGTCTGTTGTATTACGTAGAGTGGTATATCTCTAGCGGGAAAAATGCGAGAGACGGAGCATTATGGCGTTGCTAGTAGGACTGGACGTAGGGTCGACGACGACCAAAGTTTACGCGATGCACGAGGATATGACCGAGGCGTGGTGGGGATATCGCCGCCACGGGGCGTGTCAGACAGCGAGCGTGCGCGCCATGCTCGGCGAGCTCGCCGAGCGCTTTCCCCATGAGTCGCTGCGCGTTGCGGTGACCGGCTCGGGTGCGCGCGATATCGCGACCGCGCTGGGCGCCTCGTACGTTCAGGAGGTGGTCGCCAACGCGCTCGCGATCAGCAGGTTCTATCCGCAGACGCGCTGCGCCATCGAGCTGGGCGGCCAAGACGCCAAGATGATCTTCTTCCGCACCAACGATAAGGGAGACATCGAGGTTGCCGACATGCGCATGAACGGCTCGTGCGCAGGCGGTACCGGTGCATTTATCGACGAGATGGCAAAGCTCATGGGGGTCGGCACCGAATCGGGCGAGTTCGAGCAGCTCGCAAGCCGGGGAACGACCGTCCACGAGGTCTCGGGCCGCTGCGGCGTGTACGCAAAGACCGATATCCAGCCGCTGCTCAACGAGGGCATTCCTGCCACCGACCTGGCGCTTTCGGCGCTTCACGCGGTCGCCCGCCAAACGATCGGCGGTCTGGCCCAGGGTATCGACATCGAGCCGCCGGTAATCTTCGAGGGCGGTACGCTCGCCTACAACCCCACACTGGTCCGCGTGTTCCGGGAGCAACTGAATCTATCGGACGATCAGGTTATCGTCCCGCGCGATCCGCAGATCATGGTCGCGCGCGGTGCCGCCCTGTCGCTGACCGACATGTTCGCATCGTCCCAACCGATCGACCTTCCCGACGCTTTTGTCCGGCTGGATAAGCTCGAGACGGTCGCGCCCGCAAGCGGGGAGGGACGTCTTGCCCAGCCCTTTTTTGCCACACCTGCCGAGCAGGCGGATTTTACGGCACGCCATGGCAAAGAGACGCCGGCAAAGGGTCCGGATGCGTATGCGCCCGGAGAGACGGTGCGTGTGGCGCTCGGTATCGATTCGGGGAGCACGACGACCAAGTTCGCCCTGGTCGATGAGGCGGGTGAGCTTGTCGATTCGTTCTACGCGTCTAATAACGGCAGACCGCTCGACGTCGCCCAACAGGGTCTTGTCAGCTTGAAGAACCGCTGGGAGACAGCGGGAGTCACGCTTGCGATCGATGCCGTGGGCACCACGGGATACGGCGAGGAGCTTTTCGCGCGCGCGTTCCACGCCGACTACCATACGGTCGAGACGGTCGCGCACGCCCGCGCCGCGTGCGCATGCGTTCCCGATGCGACCTTCGTGCTCGACATCGGCGGACAGGATATGAAGGCCATCTGGCTCAACCACGGCGTGCTGACCGATATCGTCGTCAACGAGGCGTGCTCTGCGGGCTGCGGCTCGTTCCTCGAGGGTTTTGCCAAAAACCTCGGAATAGCCGTTGAGGATATCGCGACCGAGGCATTTTCGTCCAAAGCCCCCGCCGTTCTCGGCAGCCGCTGCACGGTGTTCATGAACAGCAGCGTCGTTTCCGAGCAGCGGCGCGGTAAGGGTCCGGGCGACATCATGGCCGGTCTCTGCCGTTCGATTATCGAGAACGTGTTCACCAAGGTCATTCGCGTTTCAAATCTCAACCGTCTGGGCGACAAAGTCGTCGTCCAGGGCGGCACGTTCCGAAACGACGCGGTGCTGCGCGCATTCGAGCAGTATCTGGGCAAACCCGTCACGCGTGCGCCCCACCCGGGGCTGATGGGCGCTATCGGTATCGCCCTGCTCGCGCGCGAGGAATGCCGCAAGGGCGACGCCGGCACGTCGTTTATCGGGCTCGATGCCGTGGAGCGCTTCGAGCATCGCGAGTTCGGCGGCGTTACCTGCCGTCGGTGCAACAACCGCTGCCAGCGCGCGGTCGTGGCATTTGGCGACGGCTCGCTTTACGTCACGGGCAATCGCTGCCCGCGCGGCGGCGCCATCTCATGGGATGAGCTCGTGCGCGAGGTTCCCGCGGCGGAGGAGCTGCGTCCGCAGGGTGCTTGCGAGGCACAGGCACCCGGCACGGGGCGCGACCGGACCGCGGCTGCCCCCAATCTCTTTGTCGACCGCGAGAAGCTGCTGTTCGAGTCGTACCCCACGGTTCCCGTCAGCGGGGGGCGCGATGTCACGATCGGCATTCCCCGTGTGCTCGAGTTCTGGGACACCATGCCGTTCTGGTCGACGTTCTTCAGCACGCTCGGCTTTAAGGTGCGCGTCTCGGGACGCAGCACCAAGGCGATGTACGAGCGCGGTCTGGCGCACGTCACATCCGACACCGTGTGCTTCCCGGCCAAGCTCGTCCACGGGCACATCCGCAATCTCGTCGACGCCGGCGTCGACCGCATCTTCATGCCCATCATCACGACGGTGCCCACCGAAAACACCGCCTCTACCAGCGAGTGGATGTGCGCCGTCGTAAAGGGATACCCCTACGTGATGCGCAATTCCGATAACCCGGAGGAGCGTTTCGGCGTTCCGTTCGATACGCCGCTGTTCCACTGGTACGACGAGGGCGACCGAAACCGCCAGCTCAAGGCGTGGTGCAAGGAGACCTTCGATATCGATGCCGACCTGGTTGCCAAGGCGACCGAGCAGGCGGACCGCGCGCAGGAGACGTTTGAGAACCAGCTGCAGCTGCGCGGCAGGCAGGTGCTCGAGAACGTGCGCGAGGACGGCGGCTACGCGGTGGTGATCGCTTCGCGCCCGTACCACAACGACCCGCTGGTCAACCACGGGCTGCCCAAGCTCTTCTCTGAGCGCGGCATCCCCGTGCTGACGCCCGATGCGGTGCCGGGGGTCTGCAACGTCGATCTTTCCAACAGCCGCATCGACATCGTGAACAACTACCATGCGCGCATGCTGTCGTGCGCGGTCATCGTCGCATCGACGCCCGAGCTCGAGCTCGTGCAGATGGGCAGCTTCGGCTGCGGCCACGATGCGTATCTCACCGACGAGATCGCGCGCATGATGGGCGAGATGGGCTCCAAGGTTCCGATGATGATCAAGCTCGATGAGAGCGACGTCGCCGGTCCCATGGGCATTCGCGTGCGTTCGTTTATCGAGTCGGTCAACCGTCGTCGCGCGGAGGAGCGTGCCGAGGGCGCCCGGGTGCACGCGGTCCATCCGCTCGACGACCCGTATAAGGTCAAGTACACCAAGCGCGACCGGCACGACAAGATCGCGCTGGTCCCCAACACCTCCCATGCGTTCTGCAGGCTCATGACCGCGGCGATGCGCAATCAGGGCGTGCGCGCCGAGGCCCTTGATATCGGGCGCGAGGATGCCATCCGCCTGGGCAAACGCTATGTGCACAACGACATCTGCTTCCCCGCGCAAATCGTGATCGGCGAGGCGCTCGCGGCACTCAAGAGCGGTAAGTACGACCCGCACGACGTCGCCGTGGTGACTGGCAAGTATATCGGCGACTGCCGCCTGACGCACTACATGCCCCTGCTGCGCCGCGCGCTCGACGACGCGGGATACGACTATGTCCCGGTGCTCACCAACGACGACGTCGATGCCCACAATGCGCATCCGGGCTTCAAGCTCGGCCTTGGCCCGAGCATCCAGATCGCCTACGGTCTTCCCATGATCGATGCCCTCGAGGCCATGCTTAGGCGCATCCGTCCCTATGAGCTCGAGAAGGGCGCGGCGGACGCTGCGTTCGACCGCGCGCTCGATGAGGTTATCGAGGGCATGGAGCGCTCGGGGCTGAGAGGCCAGGCGACGGGCTTCAAACGCGCGCTTGCGATCATGGACGCCGTTCCGTACGACCGCTCGAACCCGCATCCGACCGTTCTCATCGTGGGCGAGTACCTGCTCAATTTCCATCTCGGCGCCAACCACGAGATCGAGCGCTACCTCGAGGACAACGGGCTCGAGGTCATCGAGGCGCGCATGACCGACGTGATCCGCAAGACCTATTTCTACAAGCATGCGCAGTCGCGCGAGTTCCACGTCGACCTGTCGCTGCCCGAAAAGGCCTGGTACGCCACGGCGGACAACCTGTTCGAGCTCGCGCACGACCGTTGCGACCGCCTGGGCGCGGCGAGCCCGCTCTACGAGCCGCCGACGCGCATGCCCGAGCTCGTGCGCGCGAGCGATAAGATCCTGCACCATACGTTCGATGCGGGCGAGGGCGTGCTGATTCCGGCGGAGATCCTCGAGCACGCCAAGCGCGGCTGCCGCAACTTCGTGATCCTGCAGCCGTTCGGGTGTCTGCCCAACCATGTCGTGGGGCGCGGGCTCATCCATGCGCTCAAGGAGCAGTATCCCACGGCGCAGTTCCTGCCGCTCGACTACGATCCCGACGTGAGCTTCGCCAACGTGGAGAACCGTCTTCAGATGCTCATCATGAACGCCAAGGCGCAGGGGTGCGGTGAGGCGCATGGCGAGACCGCGTAAGGACGCCGATGCGCCCGATGCACGCACCCGTATCATCGAGGCGTTTTGGGAGCTCATCGAGAACAACAGCATCTTCGAGCTGTCGGTTGGCGAGGTGACCCGCGCCGCCCAGTGCAATCGCGGAACGTTTTACTACTATTTTCACGATTTCGATGAACTCGTCGCCATCGCCATAGCCCAGCTGCTGCAGGATAACGAGCTCATCACCGATGCCCTCTGGCATTTTTCGAGCGAGGGCGACCTTTCGGCGTTCGACCGGCGCGACGTCCGCTGCCTGCTGCGGCGCATCGTCATCACCATGAGGGCGGGTGCCGCCGAGCAGGTCGAGCAGGGCATCCATACGATCATCATCGACCGCGTGAGAGAGATCGTCCACCCCGACGGAGAAGAGCTCAAGGCAGATTCGAGCTTTGCGGTGGGCTTTCTGGTCTCGGGCATCATGGGCTTTGTGATGGCGGTCGGCTTTGCCCGGGAGGGCGGCGAGGAGATAGACCTCGAGCAGCTGGGGGACAGCGCGTGCGCGTACCTGAGGGCGGTCGCCATGCAGACGGTGGAAACGGTCGCGCAAGTCGAGGGCGTCGATACATCCGAGCTGCTCGAACGCGTCTCCAAGGAGGCCGATGCCTATCGCGCATCGCGTGCGACGAGTCCCGACGTGGTGAAAGACGTCTAGGGTTTCTCTTGCGGGGCGCCCGTCGCGCATCGCGCGGTGAGTCCCGCGATGCGGTCATAACCTGCATTCATGTGAGCCGGGTTTATAGATATTCCTCCAGCTGTTAACATATACTCCATATGGGTAAAGAGACCAAAGCGCTGCCGCGGGGCGGCGCTTTGCGTTTGAAAAAACTAGCTCGTCTAAGAGGAACTAGCATGTTAGACCGTTTTACCGATCGTGCGCGTAAGGTCATGTCCATGGCCAAGCAAGAAGCGCTCGATCTTCATTCAAATAAGGTGGGCACCGAGCACCTGCTGCTCGCGCTTGCCAAGGAGGACGAGGGCATTGCCGCCGAGGCGCTGCGTTCGCTCGACATCTCCTATGATGACATCATGGATACTCTCAAAGAGGTCCAGACCACGGTTCCCGAGCCCAGTGAGGAGACCGAGGCGGCCAAGCTCGCCTTTACGCCGCTCGTCATTAGCGTGATGGAGCGTTCATTCCGCGTGGCGCGCGAGAACAACCAGACCTACGTGTCGACCGAGCACTTGCTGATCGGCATCGTCGAAGAGGGCAACGGCATGGCCATGGACATCCTCATGCGCCTGGGTGTGTCGTCCGCCTCCATCAAAAAGGCTATCGAGAAACTCACCGCCAAGGACCAGGACAAGAAGCGTCCGCTCGCCGGCGCCGGTGCTGGTCGTCCCGGTGCGGGCCTGCCGTTCTTTAGCGGCTCGGATACCTCTCAGCAAAGGGGGGGTGGCACCGATACGCTTAAGCAGTTCGCGACCAACCTCACGCAGAAGGCGCGCGACGGCGAGCTCGACCCTGTAATTGGTCGCGAAAAGGAAGTCCAGCGTATGATGGAAATTCTTTCGCGCCGCACCAAGAACAACCCGCTCATTCTGGGCGACCCCGGCGTGGGCAAGACGGCCATCGTCGAGGGCCTGGCTCAGCAGATTGCAGCCGGCAACGTGCCCGAGAACCTCATGAACCAGAATATCTGGACGCTCGACCTGCCGGGCCTCGTGGCGGGCGCCAAGTATCGCGGCGAGTTTGAGGAGCGCCTCAAGAACGTGATCCAGGAGGCCACCGAAGCTGACGACGTCATCCTGTTTATTGACGAGATGCACACCATCATCGGTGCCGGCTCTGCCGAGGGCTCCATCGACGCGAGCTCCATGCTCAAGCCCGTTCTCGCACGCGGTGCTTTCCAGATCATCGGTGCCACCACGGCCGAGGAGTTCCGCAAGTACCTCACCAAGGACCCGGCCTTCGAGCGTCGCTTCCAGACCATCGATGTCGAGGAGCCGAGCGTCGAGGACACGGTCAAGATCCTGACCGCGCTCAAGCCGCGCTACGAGGAGCACCACCATGTGCGCTATACGCAGGGTGCTATCGAGGCCGCCGCGAACCTCTCCGACCGCTACATCCAGGATCGCTTCCTGCCCGATAAGGCCATCGACCTCATTGACGAGGCCGGCGCCCGCGCCCGCATCGCCGCCAACCGCGCGCCCGAGCCGGTGCGCGAGGCCGAGCATCGCATAGAGGAGCTCAAGGCCGCCGCGCAGGAGGCCACCGAGGGCGACGACATGAACAAGGCCGCCGAGATTACCGAGCAGCAGAAGGCCGCCGAGATTGAGCTCGCCGAGGCCAAGGCTGCCTGGACCGCTGAGCTCGACGCCAGCCCGCTCACCATCGATGTGAGTCAGATTGCCGACATCGTGTCCGTGACCTCTGGCGTGCCGGTTTCCTCGCTCACCGAGAGCGAGAGCCGGCGCCTGCTGCAGACCGAAAGCGTGCTCAAGACGCGCATCATCGGCCAGGATGAGGCAGTCGAGGCCGTCGCCAAGGCCGTGCGCCGCAGCCGCTCGCCGCTCAAGGACCCGCGTCGTCCCGGCGGCAGCTTTATCTTCCTGGGTCCCACCGGCACAGGCAAGACCGAGCTCGCCAAGACGCTCGCCGAGTACCTCTTTGGCAGCAAGGACGCGCTCATCAGCTTCGACATGTCGGAGTTCGGCAGCGAGTTCGAGGTCTCCAAGCTCATCGGTAGCCCTCCGGGTTACGTGGGCCACGACGAGGGCGGTCAGCTCACCAAGGCCGTTCGCCGTCATCCGTACTCGGTCGTGCTGTTCGACGAGATCGAGAAGGCGCACCCCGACATCTTCAACATTTTGTTGCAGGTGCTGGAGGAGGGCCGCCTGACCGATAGCCAGGGCAAGACGGTCGACTTCCGCAATACCGTGATCATCATGACGTCCAACGTGGGCGCCCGCGAGATCGCGCAGGATGCGAGCGTCGGTTTTGGCACCACCGGTGAGCAGGGTCTCACGTCGAGCGAGATCCGCGGCCGTGCGATGGGCGAGCTCAAGCGCCTGTTCCGCCCCGAGCTGCTCAATCGTATCGACGATATTGTGGTGTTCCAGAAGCTCTCGGGCGAGAATCTCACCAAGATTGCGCACCTGCTGGTGGACGATCTGCGTCAGCGTTTGATTGCCAACGGCATGAACATCAAGCTCACCGATGCGGCCTATGACAAGATCGTGGCCGAGGGCACCGACCTCACCAACGGTGCGCGTCCGCTGCGCCGCGCCATTCAAAAGCTCATCGAGGACCCGCTGTCCGAGGAGCTCCTGGCCGGCGAGTGGGGCGAGGGCGATACCGTCCTGTGCGACGTGGCCGATGGCAAGTTTGTCTTTAGCCACGGCACGGGCGAGATCCCGGCACCGCGTCAGGCGGGCACGCTCGGTGGCGATACCGCCCCGGCGGCACCGCACACCGGCAACGCCGCGCCCGTGAGCGGCGGCGTGACCTCGGGCCCCGGCGGCATGATGCAAGCCGGTTCCGGCGCGCTGTAGGGCGTGGCGACAATTTG
>DBGBJN010000034.1:0-1531 GCA_048449885.1 Collinsella sp. | reverse complement strand
ACGCTCGGCCACAGGCAGCGCTTGTTCTTGCACACGCCGTGCTTGAGCTGCTTGTCGCAGGCAGGGCGGCTAAAGTTTGCCGTCGGTCCGCCCACGTCGTTGATGTAGCCCTTAAACTCGGGATCGCGCGTGAGCAGCTCGGCCTCGCGCATGATCGAGTCGTGGCTGCGCATCTGCAGCACGCGGCCCTGGTGGAAGGTGAGGGCGCAAAATGAGCACTCACCAAAACAGCCACGGTTGGAGCTAATGGAAAACTTGATCTCCGCAAAGGCCGGCACGCCGCCCGCCGCATCGTAATCGGGATGCCAATCGCGTGCGTAGGGGAGCTCGGCCACCTCGTCCATCTCATCGGTGGTGAGCGTCGCCGACGGCGGGTTCTGCACCACATAGACGCTGTTGGGGTAGGGCTCTACCAAGCGGTGTCCGGTGATGGGGTCCATATTCTGCTGCTGCACATTGAAGCTGCGTGCGTAGTTGAGCTTGTCGGCGGTAAGGTCGTCCCAGCTGGGCAGCAGGTCGTAGTCGTAGACCTCGTCGAGCCAACCTGTGCGGTAGACGGTGCCGTTGATATAGGTGATCTGATCGACGGGCAGTCCCGCGTCGAGCGCGTCGGCGATCTCGACGATCGCGTGCTCGCCCATGCCGTAGATGAGGATGTCGGCGCCCGAGTCGAGCAGTACCGAGCGCTTGAGCTTGTCCTGCCAGTAGTCGTAGTGGGCCAGGCGGCGCAGGCTCGCCTCGATGCCGCCGATGATGATGGGGGCATCCTTGAACGTCTGGCGGATGAGGTTGCCGTAGACCGTGACGGCACGATTGGGGCGGCGCCCCTCCTCGCCACCGGGGGTATAGGCGTCGGTGTGGCGGCGGTGCTTGGTCACCGAATAGTGGTTGACCATGGAGTCCATGTTGCCGGCGCTGACGAGAAAGCCCAGGCGCGGCTCGCCGAGCACGGTGATGCTGGTGGGATCAGTCCAGTCGGGCTGGCAGATAATGCCCACCTTGTAGCCGTGTGCATCGAGTACGCGGCTGACGATGGCCATGCCAAAGCTGGGGTGGTCCACGTAGGCGTCGCCGCAGATGTAGACAAAGTCGCACTGGTCCCAGCCGCGCGCATCCATGTCGGCGCGGCTGACGGGGAGGAACTTATCGCGGCCCGGGCGCCAGGGACGGGCGGGCGCTGCAGAGGCATGCGTGGTGTGCCCACCCTGCGCCTTACCGCCGCGCTTTTGCTGCTGACCCTGTTTGCCCTGCTGACTGCGCTGGTTGTTCTGAGCGTGCTGAGGCTTTTTTGCCACGATCCCTCCCGGTGTCTGTATGCTGCACGTAATTGTAACCAGTCTTTTTGGGACGGAGCTAAAAAGACTGGTGGAGTACACGAGCCGGCGGATCGGCCTTGATTATTGACTTTATCCGAACACCTCCCACATTCATCCGCACATGTGCGGATGAATGTGGGAACCCGATACCCTGAGGGCCGGACCGGCCGGCCCCGGGAGATCGGAGGACGGCATGTCCGGAAAGAGAAAGAAGG
>DBGBJN010000033.1:0-19712 GCA_048449885.1 Collinsella sp. | reverse complement strand
TTTCCCGTGAATCAGCTCATAAACCATCAAAACGAGCATGCTTGTTGCTAGACACTGCCTGAGTATGTTTAGCGTGTATCCAAAGACAATGAAACAAAGAAAGAATCCGATGACAGGATACCCTTGAGGAAATTGTTTTTTTGCAACCAGAACATAAGGAAGAAAAATAATTACCTCACAGAAGAAAAGCACTGCGTTGAAATCGCCAGTCAATCTCCCTAGAAACCAGAATAAAAGCACAAAAATCGGCTCTTGATCCGAGCAAGCGCTGAGGGCTCCAATAGGCGAATAAACTTGAGACGCATTAAAACAGCTTAGAGGATATGCCGAAGTATCTGTTCCAACGGTTATATCTCTAGCACCCGCCACTACACAAAGGGGCAGAACCGATATTATCGCGAGGACAAGCCCAACTCGCTTATCACCGATGCGCGCTGAGAGATAAAGCAAAGCAATATGGAATGCAAACGCAACTAGATAGATCTGCATCACTGCACCTGCTCAGCAAGTTGTACATAGCCCTCAGAGATGCCGTTAGTCGATCCGTCGTCGACAATGACGACCTCGTACTCAAAGTGGTCCTGACGTGCGATGCTAGCCAAGCACTCGCCAAAAAAGTTCTCGACGTTGCATTCGGGAACGATTGCACAAAATCTCACCTTATCAACCCTTAATTTCTTGGGGTTTATCCAATTGCTTTGCCCGAGACTGCGGCGTAGAAGGCATAGAAGGCGTTGTGCGCCTTTGGGGAGATCGCGAAGAGCATGCACCGCAGCCTCCAGGTACGGGACGCCAAAGGGCTCCGTGAAGCTCGCCCCACAAGCTCGCGAGCACGCTTCAGATACGACCGCCCTTCAGCCCTGTCGCCAAAGGCATCAAGGTCGACGCGCATAGCGACGCGCAGCGTACAGTAAGCTCGAAAGCACTCAAACTCGTCTTTAAAGCCGCCCCCGGCAATTAGTCGCACGGTCTCGATAGTCTTATCCATGTCTTGCGCGTGCTTGGGGCCCTGCTTCTTAAACGTGGTGATGGAGCCGGGTCTCGTTACATACGCGTAGAAAGGAGCATCAGAAAAGGCAATCTCCCCGACACGCGAACAGATAGAGGCGATCACGCCCATGTCTTCGAAAAGCTGCCCCTCGGGAAAGGCAAGGTAAGGGATCAGGGACCGGGCGAAGAGCTTGCCGCACGCTGAGCCACTCTCCCCGTTGAATAAAAGCAGCTTCCTAAAACGCTCAGCACCGGACTCCACCTTAAACTCAGCAGCCTGCTCAATCTCGTAGTTCTCGAGAAGGGGCGTCTTGGCGAAAGACCCTGCAACAAGAGTCACCTGGTATTTCAGGGCAGCTTCAACCATAAGCTCAATGGTTCGCGGGTCGATGAGGTCGTCTCCGTCAACATACATGAGATAGTTGCCGCGGCATCGTTGCGTGCCATAATTGCGAGCGGAAGAGAGACCCCCGTTCTCCTTATGGTGAATCACAACGTGTGGGTCGTCTCCGACGGTGTCTTCAATCAAATCTATAGTATTATCTGTGCAGCCATCGTCCACGATAAGAATCTCGATGTTCGGATACGTCTGACTGAGCAGCGACCTCACACAAGGAAGTGCGAACTTCCCCACGTTGTACATGGGGACGATAATGCTTACCAGAGGGTAATCGACTTCGGAAGCCATTTTGCTACGCCCTCCGTAGAAGAATTCGATAGATCAGCGACCTCAGCGAATTGGGCATAAGGCAGACCAGCGCGTGCGGCACATATGAGCAAACATAGTCGCGTTCAGTGAAATAGCCCCGCTCTACCTGCGCTCTCTTGAAGGCCTTGGCGTACTTGAGGTACTGAACTCCGCCCCTGCGGGCGTAGAAGTCCTCGCTTACGCGCATGGCAACTAAGGGCTCACCCAAATTGTCCGCACGGCAGCCGCACGCGAGCATTCTGTTGAAGAGGTCCCAGTCCTCAAAATAGAGGAAGTCTGAACTGTAGTTGCCCGCTTCCATCACCTTTGACTTTCTAAACGTCATGGGAGGGTGACGAAAGGGATTGCGTCTCTTGGAGTAGGCAAGGATTGCATCTAAGCCTTTAGGTAGTTCGGTTGTGGCTACGGGCTTGTCGGGCGAATCAATGAACTCGGAAACATCGCTGCCGACCATGTCGAGACCGCCATCTAGGGCGGCGAGCTGCTTCTCCATGCGGTCGGGTCGGGCAACGTCATCGGTGTCCATGCGAGCGACAATCTCGTTGGAGCAGGCGAGCATGCCCTGCTGCAGCGCATATCCGAGACCGCGGTTCTTAGCGTACGAAACGAAGTTGAACAATTTGGGGTGTGCGGAGTCATAATCCAGAAGCACGGCTTCCAGTTCGTCCGTCAATGGACCATCTTTGACCATGACAATTTCAGTCGGCGGCACGGTCTGAGCAAGCATGCTGTCAATCGACTCTTTAAGGTACTCTGGGCGCTCCTTAGCATACAGGCTCATAAGTACGGTATAGGCAGGGTATTGCATTATTATTTTCCCCTCCTCATCGCCTTGAACGTTTTGACGAACACGCGGGCGTCAAGTCCAAGCGACTGATGACGAACGTAGAAGAGTTCACGGGCCTGTCGCTGACCACTCCCCCAAGTCGAGTCATTACGATCCGTTGCGGCCCACCAGCCAGTAATGCCCGGCTTACAAGCAAGAACTTCGTCGCGAGCGTCACCGTACTCGTAGGTTTCTTCGAGCGTCACAGGCCTTGGTCCAATAACGGATAAATCCCCTATAAGAACGTTGATGAACTGCGGCAATTCGTCGAGCGAAGTGTGACGTAGAAAACGACCAACGCGCGTAATGCGAGGGTCATCGTCAACCTTTTGTTCGCGCTGCCATTGCGCCAACTGCTCGGGAGTCATGTACTTCTCAGGATGCTCGTGAGCATCAGAGACCATGGTTCGGAGTTTGAAGATATAGATAGGCTTGCCGCCCTTACCGACTCGCTTTTGGCGAAAAAACGGCTTGCCGGGAGAGTCAATCTCTATGGCGATGCATGCGGCTACGACGGGGATAGCCAATACCACACAGACGCCAGCAGAGAACACGATGTCAAAGGCTCGCTTGAAGGCAAAGTAGCCTGGCCCACCTTTCTTGGGAGCAGCAGCATTGGGATCGGCAGCGGGTGCCTTATAGCTTCCTGTCGCTACGAAACCTTGCGGCGGAGCAGGGTTCTCGACGGGAGGCGGAAATTCCGTCGCCACAGGAGCATGAGAGCCATTCTGCCGATCAATGACTTGACCGATCATTGACGTACTACAAGGAACATCAGTTATATATTCAGTTTTATCCGACACGTTCTTTCCAACACTTCGTCCCCGGGTCGGGGATCCTCCCTGTTCTGTGTAGCGACCGTCTGCAGCTAGGCGATCGCCTTTTTAAAGTTGCGCATGACGCGCTGCTCGTTTGAAAGAACGGCAAGGCCAACGCGGGTGGTTACGCGCCGGCCGCACAGGTCGAGCTCCAAATAAGCAGTGCACTTGCGTCTATTAATGGTTTTGATGAGGCCTTCGTGGCCCAGCAACGGACCAGCCGTTACTACGACCTGGTCGCCGTTTTTTAGGGCCTCACTCATGGGCACTACGCGGTCTCCCCTATGCGTAAAGCTGCTTATGAGTTGGGCCTCTTCTTTTGCCAGCGGCACAAACTGACCGTCCTGGGCAAGCACCCGGGCAAAGTCGTCCATGCGCAGCAGATACTGTTGCACGGTGCGAGGGTCTGACGTATCGCAGATGAGATAACCGGGGAACAGAGGCTTGGTCGTGTTGACCCATTCGCCGTGTACCTTAATCTCGGTTTGATATTGGGGATAAAAGAGTTCCTGCATGGCGCTCGCCGGTACCATACGCTCGATGCGCTCGCGCATTACGTCTTCGCGACCGTTAATGACCTGGATCACATACCACACGAGCACCACCCCCTTGCTGTCTTACGTGTGGCTCACGGGGTTTGGGTATGGCTTCGCCAGGGCGCTTGTGCGCGTAGACGCTCCATATTCAAACCCTGAGCCCAGTCAGACAAGCACGTGGCTCTGCCCCACCGTGAACGGTATGTACAAATGCAGTTGCTAGAGGCGCGGACGTATATCGCAAAATGACCGCGTCCCCAGCTGGCTGCGTGCGAACCAGTCAAGCGGGAACAAAACTGGACCGCACGCAAACAGCTGAAGACTGCTACGTATTGGCATACAAACTACTAGAATTTGCATCTCATAAATAAATCAACACAAATTTAAAGAGCCGCATGACTTCTTTATTGGAGCTCGTGGTGTTTCTGGCACCGCCGTTATGGCCGGATGCTGATCGACCCTGCGCTTTGCGACTTGCTGGAGCCGCGAGCACAGTTGAACTCATGTAACGCTTAGTATCCTAGCACAAGCTGGTAACGAAACTGATTTGGCTTGTGGTGGACAACATATCGTTCATTTAGCGTGTTCAAGGGTGTTGTTTTGGAATGTTGTTCACATTGATGCAGGTTATTGAGGTATTGGCGGTGATTAGGGGCGTTCCTTAAGCACAAATGGAACGGCGAGCTGCACTGGTAATTGCGTTAGTCTAACAAACTATGTACAGACATGGGAAATAAATTGTGCAACTTTTTGTTGGCATAGGTGGGGTTTGTGGCGCGTAGTGTTTTGGCATGAAAAAAGGCCTTCGGAATTCCGAAGGCCTTTACATTCACGATGGTGGAGACGAGGGGGATCGAACCCCTGACCTCTTGACTGCCAGTCAAGCGCTCTCCCAGCTGAGCTACGCCCCCGTGACGACGAGATACTATAGGGGAAGATTCTTAGTTGTGCAAGAAGTTTTTTGCAATTGATCCTCGCACTTACGGGTTTTCCTGGGACGGCGGATAAAACCCTGATGCAGCAAATACGCTATTGCAGTACCGGTGTGGACTTCGATCTTTGCAGTAGATCTTACTATGTTGCTAATGCCTGTGTCGGCCAACAAACCCAGGGGGCTGTGATCTAGTTCCCACTCTAGTCCGTGTTCGCTTACTACCGTCCCAGGGGCTATGGCGATGATGGAGAACGTCTTGCCTTCGGCGCCTTCGATGGTCCACGATTCGCCCGCGTGAAGGATGCGGGCCAAGGTCTCGTCCTCGGTAATCCAGACAGGGGCATCCTCGTAGCCCGCGAGCAAACCCAGCACGCTCAGCGCCATATCCGGGCGGCCGCCGGTGGCGCAGGTCGCAACCACTTCGGCACCCGGCCAGCGGTGACGGACCGAATCGAGCGCCAGCGCCAGATCGGTATAGTCTTTGTACGGGTCGTGGCGCTCAACTTCAAAGTCGGTGGCGGCATCGACCAGCGCGCGGCCCGCATCGCTCACCGTGTCGGCATCCCCCACATACACGTCGCAGCCCAGCCCTGCGCCCAGCAGCGCATCGAGCCCGCGGTCCACGGCGACAACGTGGTCGCACTCCCCTGCTAGCCTATGCAACAGATCTGCGCTCGCCACCACGGGCGAGCCACAGACCACCAACACCTTGCAAGCCACGGCCCTCACCTAGCCCTCAAACGAAAGCGCACGGTCAAGGTCCAGCTCCTCGTAGCTGTCGATAAAGATCTCGCAGTTGTCGCGCACATCGTCGCGCTTCATACGGCCGTGCGGGTCATAGATGCCCACGCGCTTAAAGCCAGCGACCCCAGAGCTCTTAAGGCCAAAGACGGCATCCTCAAACACCCATGCACGCTCAAACTTGTGCCCATGGCGCTCTTCCAAGCGGCGCAGCGCCAGCTCATACACATCGGGGAACTGCTTGGAGCGTCCTGCCTCGCCCGTCGTGGTAACAAACTCCATGTAAGCGTCGAGTCCGGCACCAGCGAGCGCGGACTGCACCAGTTCGGCCGGCGTGGACGTGGCGACGCACATGGCAACGCCGGCCGCCTTCGCCTGCTCCAAAAAAGCCAGGAGCCCCTCGCGCGGCGGCACCTTGGAGTACCCATCAATCAGAATATTGCTCAGCTCGCGATACAGTTCCTCGCCATTTGTGCCAATGCCCCAGGTGTCGTGGTAGGCCTGGCACTCGTCCTCGAGCGACAAATGCTCAAACTGGGCAAAATCGTCGACCGTCACGTCAACTCCGTGGCGGTGCAATAACTCGGGCTGGGCATAGGCCCAAACTGGGGTGCTATTAACCAGCGTGCCGTCGCAATCGAAAATAAAAGCAACACTTGGGGCAGCGATGCGGTCCATAAACGAGCCTTTCAATGTCAAATGGTAAACAACCTGCTAAAAACGTTTTACCAAACGTAAACCTAACAATCTAGAAACCCTAATTGGTAAAGCTGTCAAGAGTTTTACCATCGCAATTCTGCCAGTGGTATAAACATGGCGCTTACCGATTAAACGCCACCGCAAATCCACTTTCGTCCATAAAACTAACGTACAGGTGTTATCGTAGTTTTTGCCGAAAGTTCCACCGAGCACGCGAGGTGGAACGAATCATAGAACTATCGCCGTCCCTTCGATTCGTGCAGCCTTGGACCTTTCGCATCTAGTCACCAAGGCAACACGCTGCCGCGTCATGATGGGATCAAACGTGAGCGATACAAAGCTAAAGCCAGCAACCAAAAAGCCTGCTACCCGTAAAGCCGCCCCGCACGCGCCGGAGCTCACCAAAGACGATGTCTATCTGTTTGGCATCGGTACGTGGGAGCGCAGCTGGGAAAAGATGGGCGCGCACCCCGACACGCAGAGCCGTACGCGCGGCTGGCGTTTTTGCGTTTGGGCGCCCGACGTAAAGAGCGTCCATGTCATTGGTGAATTTAACGACTGGGATGAGCAGGCCAACCCACTGGTGCCCGTGCATACGAGCGCTATCTGGGAAGGCTTTATACCTGGCGCTGAGCAGGGTCAGCTCTATAAATACCTTATCGAGACTAACGAGGGCGAAAAGCTCTACAAGGCCGATCCGTATGCCTTTAAGGCCGAGTGCCCTCCGGGTACCGCCAGCGTGTTGTGGACCCTCGATGGCTACCAGTGGAACGACGCCGCGTGGCTCAAGCGTCGCGCCGGCCATAACCACATGTCGCAGCCGCTCAACATCTACGAGGTGCATATTGGCTCGTGGAAGCGACACGGCGATGCGCCGCAGGGCGAGCCCGACGAGTACGGCAACTACCCTGGCCCCATGGATCCCTTTCCCGCGCAGCGCGGCGAGTTTTACACCTACGACGACCTGTCGGTGGAACTCGTGGACTACGTGCGCGACATGGGCTATACGCATATCGAGGTCATGCCGCTTATGGAGCATCCTTTCGACGGCTCCTGGGGTTACCAGACGACCGGCTATTACGCCGCCACGTCGCGCTACGGCAACCCGCAGCAGCTCATGCACTTTATCGATGCATGCCACGAGGCGGGCATTGGCGTGATCATGGACTGGGTGCCCGGCGGTTTTTGCGCCGACTCCCACGGCCTAGCCACCTTTAACGGCCACATGCTATTTGAGCACGAGATTCACCCCAACTGGGACACGCACAAGTTCGATTTCGCCCGCGGCGAGGTCCGCTCCTTCCTGGTTTCCAACGTGCTGTACTGGCTCGAGAACTTCCACGTGGACGGCATTCGCATGGATGGCGTGTCCAGCATGCTGTACCTCAACTTTGGCATCGACGATCCCGGCCAAAAGAAGTTCAACAAGTACGGTACCGAGGAGGACCTGGACGCCAGCGCGTTTATCCGCCAGGTGAACTGCGCTGTAGAGGCGCACTACCCCGACGTAATGATGATGGCCGAAGAGTCCACCGCGTGGCCGCTCGTGACCTACGCGCCCCAGGACGGCGGTCTGGGCTTCCACTACAAGTGGGACATGGGCTGGATGAACGACACCCTGCACTACATGCAGACCGATTTTCCGTGGCGCCCCGGCAACCACGGCCTGCTCACGTTCTCCATCATGTACGCCTTTACCGAGAACTTTATTTGCCCGCTCAGCCACGACGAGGTCGTGCACGGCAAGTGCTCGCTGATCGGCCGCATGCCGGGCGACTGGTGGCGACAGTTTGCCGGTCTGCGCACGCTCGCCTTCTACCAGATGACGCATCCCGGCGCCAAGCTCAACTTTATGGGCAACGAGATCGGCCAGTTTATTGAGTGGCGCTACTACGAGTCCATTCAGTGGTTCTTGACCGAGGAGTATGAGACTCACAAGCATCATCAGGCGTTTATCAAGGCGCTCAACCACCTGTACACCGCCGAGCCCGCCCTGTACGAGCGCGGCTACACCGACGACGGCTTTACCTGGATCGACGCGGACAACTCCAAGCAGTCCATCGTGAGCTTTGTGCGCCAGGGCGAGGATGTCGACGACGACCTGGTGATCCTGATCAACTTTGACCCGGCAAGCTACGAGAGCTTCCGCGTGGGCGTGCCGCGCGAGGGTGACTGGGAGGTCATCTTTGACTCCGACCGTCCCGAGTTTGGCGGCAGTGGCTATGCCGGTGAGGAGCCCTACACCTGCTCGAGCGAGCCCTATCCCTGGAACGGGCAGATGGACTCCATCGAGATGAAGGTGCCCGGCCTGGCAGGCGTGGTGCTTAAGCGCCGCGGCCCCAGCAGCTATAAGCCGCCCGTGGTCGAGAAGCCCAAGAAGGCGACGCGCAAGCGTGCATCCTCGGTGAAGCCCAAGCCTGCGGCTGTTAAGAAGGCTCCGGCCAAGGCGAAGGCTTCCAAATCCGCCGCTAAGACCACTTCCAAGACCACGGCCAAGAAGGCGGTCACCAAAAAGACTGCTCCCAAGGCCAAGGCAGCTGCTGTTAAGGCTCCTGCCAAGAAAGCGTAACAAAGCCGTTACAGCTGTAATCACCCGCCCCGACAGGGCGTAGGATACAAGTCATAACCGTTCCGGGAGAAACATCCCCGGGGGAAAGGAACGTATGAATAAGATCTTCGACAACAAGCAGGAGTTTACCGAGCTCTATCGCGATGCCGTCATGAGCATCAGTGGCAAGAGCGTCGAGGCCGCCAGCGACCTCGACCGCTTTAACGCCTTGGCCAAGCTCGTGGCCGAGAAGGCACGCACCGTTGCCACCAAGAGCGACGCCCGCGTGACCGCCGAGGGTAAAAAGCGCGTGTACTACTTCTCGATCGAGTTTTTGATCGGCCGCCTGCTCGACAACTATCTGCTCAACTTTGGCGTGCGCGACATGGTCGCCGAGGCACTCGACGACATGGGTTTCGACCTGTCCGTCATCGAGAACCAGGAGCCCGATCCGGCGCTGGGCAACGGTGGCCTGGGCCGTCTGGCCGCATGCTTCCTGGATTCCATGGCAGCCGAGGGCATTGCCGGCTACGGCAACGGTATGCGCTACCGCTACGGCCTCTTTAAGCAGGAGATCGTCAACGGCAGCCAGGTAGAGGCCACCGACGAGTGGCTCACCCACGGCTATCCCTGGGAGGTCCGTCGTCAGGACAAGGCCGTGACCATTAAGTTTGGTGGCCACGTTGAGGGCTATGAGGAGAACGGCCGCACGTTCTTCCGCACGGTGGACACGCAGGACATCCTGGCCGTCCCCTACGACATCCCCGTTGTGGGCTATGCCGGCGAGACCGTCAACAAGCTGCGCGTCTGGGCCGCCGAGCCGGTCGAGGAGCACTTTGACCTTGAGGCCTTCAACCGCGGCGACTATGCCCTGGCCGACGCCGAGCGCGCCGAGGCCGAGGCCATCAGCGCCATCCTCTACCCCAACGACGCCGGCGAGCACGGCCGCCTGCTGCGCCTGAAGCAGGAGTACCTGTTTGTCTCGGCCGGCATCTACAGCCTGCTCGACACCTTTGAGAAGGAGCACGGCGAGAACTGGGAGCTGCTGCCGCAGTTTGTGGCCATCCACACCAACGACACGCACCCCGCCATGTGCGGCCCTGAGCTCATGCGTATCCTCATCGACGAGAAGAAGCTCGAGTGGGACGACGCCTGGAACATCGTGACGCAGGTCGTGAGCTACACCAACCACACCATCCTGCCCGAGGCCCTGGAGAAGTGGCCCATCGGCATGTTCTCCAAGCTCCTCCCCCGTGTGTACCAGATCATCGACGAGATCAGCCGTCGTTGGCACGAGTCGTTCGACACCACGCAGGAGGGCTGGCAGGAGCGTCTGCGCCAGACCGCCATCCTGTGGGACGGCGAGATTCGCATGGCCAACCTGTCCGTGATCTGCAGCCACAGCGTCAACGGCGTGGCCAAGATCCACTCCGACATCATTAAGAACATCGTGCTCAAGGACTTCTATGCCCTGACGCCCGAAAAGTTCAACAACAAGACCAACGGCATCTCGCACCGTCGCTTCTTTGCCGAGGCCAACCCCACCTACGCCAAGCTCGTGACCGAGGCCATTGGCGACGGCTGGCTGAAGGACGCCTTTGAGCTGGAGAAGCTCAAGGAGTTCCAGAACGACACCGAGTTCCTGAAGGCCGTGGGTGCCTCCAAGCGCGCCAACAAGGAGCGCCTGGCCGCCTACGTTAAGGCCGAGACCGGTCTGGTCATTGACCCCAACACCGTCTTCGATGTCCAGGTGAAGCGCTTCCACGCCTACAAGCGCCAGCTCATGAACATCATGAAGGTGATGGACATCTACAACCGTCGCATCGCCGATCCAAACTTCCACGTGACGCCGACGACCTTCATCTTTAGCGGCAAGGCTGCCTCGAGCTACACCTTTGCCAAGGAGACCATCCGCCTCATTAACTCCGTGGCCGACGTCATAAACAATGACCCGCGCGTGAACGAGGTTATGAAGGTCTGCTTTATCCCCAACTTCCGCGTGAGCAACGCCCAGCTCATCTACCCCGCCGCCGAGATCTCGGAGCAGATCTCCACGGCCGGCAAGGAGGCCTCGGGCACGTCCAACATGAAGCTCATGATGAACGGCGCCATTACGCTGGGCACCCTCGACGGCGCCAACATCGAGATCGCCGACCTGGCCGGCCGCGAGAACGAGGCCATCTTTGGTCTGACCGCCCCCGAGGTCGAGCAGCTCTGGGCATCGAACAGCTACTTTGCGTGGGATACCCTCAACGGCGACCGTGAGCGTCTGGGCCGCGTGATGGACGAGCTCAAGGACAACACCTTTGCGGGTCTTTCGGGCAACTTTGAGAGCATCTACAACGAGCTCATGAACAACAACGACCCCGACCTGGTCATGGCCGATTTCCGCAGCTACGTGGATGCGTGGGAGAAGCTCACGGGCAGCTACGGCGACCAGGAGACCTGGAACCGCAAGGCCCTGCTCAACACCGCCTCGAGCGGCTGGTTCTCGAGCGACCGCACCATTCGCGAGTACCGCGACGAGATCTGGCACGCGTAAAGGCGCGCGAGCTCCCCTATGCCAGCACGGCATTACTCGACGGGCGTGACGTTGCGCCGCGCCCGTCGCTAATGGGTTTAGGAACATCGATGACAGAAGGAGAAATCGATGAGTAAGAAAGAATGCATCGCGATGCTCCTCGCAGGAGGACAGGGCAGCCGATTGGGGGCACTCACCCAAAAGATCGCTAAGCCGGCGGTTAGCTTTGGTGGCAAGTTCCGCATTATCGACTTTTCGCTGTCCAACTGCTCCAACTCGGGCATCGACACGGTGGGCGTTCTGACGCAGTACCGTCCCTACCTGCTGCATGCCTATGTGGGCTCCGGCGAGGCCTGGGATCTGGACAGCCGTGACGGCGGCGTATCGATCCTGCCGCCGTACGAGACGCAGACCGGCGGCGCCTGGTATGCGGGCACGGCCGACGCCATTACGCAGAACCTCGACTACATCAAGGCCAACGACCCCAAGTACGTCCTGATTCTTTCGGGCGATCACCTGTATCGCATGGACTACCGCAAGATGCTCAAGACGCACATTGAGAACAACGCCGACCTCACGGTGAGCGTTATGCCCGTGCCTTGGGAGGAGGCCAGCCGCTTTGGCATCCTGACCACCGACCCCGAGGACGGCCGCATCACCAAGTTCACCGAGAAGCCCGATAAGCCCGATTCGAATCTCGCGTCCATGGGCATCTACATCTTCTCGGCCGACGTGCTGATCGAGGCGCTCGAAGAGGACGCTCTGGACCAGCGCTCGAGCCACGACTTTGGCAAGGACATCATCCCCAAGCTGCTCGGCGAGGGCAAGCGCCTGTACAGCTACGAGTTCCACGGCTTTTGGAAGGACGTCGGCACCATCGCCAGCTTCCACGAGACCTCGATGGACCTGCTGGGCAACAACCCCGAGTTCGATTTATTCGACAAGCACTTCCCCATCATGTCCAACATCACCACGCGTCCGCCGCACTACATTGGCCCGGACGGCCGCCTGGACGACTGCCTGGTCTCCAACGGCTGCAAGATCTACGGCACCGCGCGCCACTCGATCCTTTCGACCGATGTCATCATCGAGGAGCGCGCCGTGGTCGAGGACTCCGTGCTGCTGCCGGGTGCGCACGTTAAGAGCGGCGCGCACATCTGCCGCGCTATTTTGGGCGAGAACTCCACGGTCGAAGAGGGCGTGAAGCTCGGCTCTGTCGATACCACCAAGGATACGGCCGTCGTTGGAAATGACGTCGTTATCGGGAAGGGGGAATGATCCGATGATCAATCGCAAGGCCATCGGTTATATCACCGCTAACTACTCTTCGAGCTACGGCAGCGTCCTGCTCAAGGACCGCCCCATCGCGTCCGTTCCCTTTTTGGGCCGCTACCGCCTGATCGACTTTCCGCTGTCCAACATGATGAATGCCGGCATTAAGACCGTCGGCGTCGTCATGCCGGGCAACTACCGCTCGCTGATCGACCACGTTGGCTCGGGCAAGGACTGGGGCCTGGACCGCAAGAAGGGCGGCCTGTTCATGGTGCCCGGCAACGCGTATGGCACCACCAAGGGCGGCATGCGCTTCCTGCTGCGCGACATTATCTCCAACAAGACGCTGTTCCAGCGCTCGGACAAGCCCTATGTTGTGATGATGGGCACCAACATCATCTTTAACATGGACCTCAACACCATCATCGACGCGCACGAGAACTCCGGTGCCCAGATGACCGTGGTGTACTGCAAGGCCACGCGCAACGTCGATGACGAGACCAAGCTGCAGATCAACGAGAACGGCCGCCTGACGGGCGTGAGCGCCGGCGTCGTGTACGGCGACAACGCCTCTATGGACTGCTGCATCGTCAACCGCGAGACGCTGCTCGAGATCATCGACCACTACCAGGCCGCCGACTATCTGGACCTGCTCGAGGCACTTCAGGGCGACTTTGGCAACATCGACGTGTGCAGCTACGAGTACAAGGGAGAGGTCGTGGGCGTGTTTAGCGAGAAGTCGCTGTATCGCCGCAGCATGGACCTGCTCGACCAGACCGTAGCCGACCAGCTCTTTGACCCCAAGCGTCCGATTCTGACCAAGGCCCACGACGTGCCGCCTTCGCGCTATGCGACCGGCAGCCACGCCTGCAACTCGATCATCTCGGCCGGCTGCATCATCAAGGGCACCGTGCGCAACTCGATCCTGTCGCGCGGCGTCGTGGTCGAGGAAGGCGCCTCGGTGACCAACTCGATCATCAACCAGAGCTGCGTCATCAAGAGCGGCGCCCGCGTTGAGAACGCCATCCTGGACAAGAACAACGTGGTTCCCACCAACACCGAGCTTCGCGGCACGCCCGAGAACATCCTGGTGCTGGGCAAGGCTCCGTTAACTTCCGATACCACCATCGTACGTTAACGTTGGCACCGCAACATCGCTCGTAACATGTAGAATAGCCGCCCGGTTCGCGCCTGGCGGCTATTCTCGAATAACAACATGGGAGACAATATGGCTGATTCCAGCAAAAAGATGCAGATCGTGTTTGCCTCGGCCGAGTGCGCGCCGTTTGTGAAGACCGGTGGCCTGGGCGACGTAGCGGGCTCGCTGCCTGCGGCGCTTGTGCGCGCCGGCGCCGAAGTCATCGTGATGGTGCCCAAGTACGCCACCATCAAGGACGAGTACAAGGCGCAGATGGAGCACTTCTCCGACTTTTACGTGAACCTGGGCTGGCGCAATGAGTACTGCGGACTCGAGAAGCTCGAGCACGACGGCGTCACCTATATGTTCATCGACAACGAGCGCTACTTTGCGCGCGACTATCCGTACGGCTTCTTTGACGACGGCGAGCGTTTTGCGTTCTTCTCCAAGGCCATCACCGAGAGCCTGCAGCACCTACCGGCCGGCTTTGAGTGCGACATCCTGCACTGCAATGACTGGCAGACGGCGCTGGCGCCCGTGTTTTTGCGCGAGTTCTACCAGGGCCTGCCGCTGTACGATCGCGTCAAGACCGTCTTCTCGATCCACAACGTGGCGTTCCAGGGCCAGTTTAGCGACACCGTGATGGAGGACATCCTGGGTGTGGCACATATTCCCGCGGCCGCCTCGCAGCTGCGTTGCGACGCCTGCAGCATCAACTACATGCTGGGCGCCCTGCGCTATGCCGACGCCATCACTACAGTGAGCCCTACCTATGCCAACGAGATCCAGACGCCAGAATTTGGCGAGGGCCTGGACGGCGTTCTGCGCGAGCGTTCATACGCGCTGCAAGGCATTTTGAATGGCATTGACGTGGCTGGCTTTGACCCGGCGACCGACAAGCGCATTGCCGCCAACTACACCGTGGAGGACCGTTCCGGCAAGGCCGTGTGCAAGGCCAAGCTGCAGGAAGAACTGGGGCTCGAGGTTCGCGACGACCGTCCGCTTATGGTGATGGTCACGCGTCTGACACGCCAGAAGGGCATGGACCTGGTCATGTACGCGCTCGACCGCATCCTGGCCGGCGGCGTGCAGGTGGCGGTGCTGGGCACCGGCGACCGTGACTACGAGGACGGCCTGCGCTACTTCCAGGATAAGTACCCCGGCACCATGGCCGCGCGCATCGAGTTCGATCCGGCGCTGTCGCAGCGCATGTATGCTGCCGCCGACATGTTCCTGATGCCTTCGAAGTTTGAGCCCTGCGGCCTGTCGCAGATCATCGCCATGCGCTACGGCACGCTGCCCATCGTGCGCGAAACCGGTGGCCTGAAGGACACCGTGCAGCCGTACAACGAGTTTACCGGCGAGGGCACGGGCTTCTCGTTTAGCAACTTTAACGGCGACGAGATGGGCGACGCCGTGTTCCGCGCGGCACGCCTGTTCTGGGACAACCGCGAGGCCTGGGATCAGCTGGTCACGCATGCCATGAGCCAGGACTTTAGTTGGACGCGCTCGGCCGATAAGTATCTGGACCTGTACTTCTTTATGCACCCGGAGATTGAGAGGCCGGTGGCGGTTGTCGACGAGCCTAAGGCTGCTGCTGAGCCGGTGGCCGCTGAGGAGCCCAAGGCCGAGGAGAAGCCCGCTGCGAAGCCTGCGGCAAAGAAGACCGTGACTCGTAAGACGACGGCCAAAAAGGCCACAGCGACCAAGGCGGCGGAAACCAAGACCACCGCTGCCAAGACAACGACCACGCGCAAGCGCACCACCGCAGCTGCCAAAAAGGCCGCCGAGGCCGAGGCTGCTCCCGAGGTAAAGGCTGAGACCGCCGTCAAGGCACCGGCCAAGGCCGCTGCCAAGAAGTCGACCGCGACCAAGACCAAGACCAAGACCACGACCGCCAAAAAGGCCACTGCTACGAAGACAACCAAGGCCGATACGACGAAGGCTGCCGCAAAGACGATCCCGAAGACTGCTACAAAGTCCGCCGTCAAGGTCGAGGAGACGCCCGCCGAGTCCAAGGCCGAGGCAACCGTCGAGGCAAAACCGGCCGCCAAGACCACCACGCGCAAGCGCGCCACGACGACAGCCAAGAAGACCACGACCAAGGCTGCTGCTCCCAAGGCGGAGGCCAAGACCGAGGTAAAGGCCAAGCCCGAGCCCGAGCCTGCCAAGGAGACTCCGGTCTCCCCCGCCGCTCCGGCAGAGAAAAAGGCTCCGACCAAGAAGACCTCCGTCCGCAAGGCAACGGCTACTCGCAAGCGCCGCTAGCCCACAGACGATCAAAAACCTCATCAAACCCTAAGCAAGGGGCGCTCCAACCGGGCGCCCCTTCTCTGTAGGTAGTTGGTAAAACGATTTTCTAGGACAACCGTTCGCCGATGGTAAACGGATGTTGTTTATACAGCCTGTGTACAACAGATATACTTACATCCTGTGCGTAAAGCCCATGGCCCGCAGGCCGTGAATCTATTGAACTGGACCGTATTATGAGATTGATACACAACAGCCGTCTACCGCAGTTTCGCACTCCGTTTGGCGCTGTGACCACTGGAACTACCCTTTCACTCTCCGTGATTCTGGAGGATGCCGATCCCGCGCAGGCAACGCTGACGCTGCGCACCTGGGTCGATGAGATTGGTGAGTCTCGGTATCCCATGACGCACGAGGGCGACGGCATATTTACCGTAGAGCTTGAGTGCACCGAGCCCTGTCTTATCTGGTACAGCTTTATCTGCAATATCGAGGGCCAGCCCGAGGTTCGCCTGGGCGCACCGCAGGGCCGCACCGGCGGCGAGGGCGTAACCTATAACTACGCCGAGGTGCCGTCGTTCCAGGTCACCGTCTACAAGCACCGCGAAGTTCGACCCGAGTGGTACGAGCGCGGCATGGTCTACCAGATCTTCCCCGATCGCTATGCCCGCGACGAGCACTGGCGCGAGCGCACGCTGGCTCAGGTCGATAAGCCTCGCAACGGAATCCAGCGCCGCATGGTCGAGGACTGGAATGAGCCGCCCGTATACGAACGCGCCGAGGACGGCTCCATCAAGACCTGGGACTTTTACGGCGGATCGCTCAAGGGTATCCAGGAAGACCTGCCTCGCATCGCCGAGCTGGGCTTTACAGCCATCTACCTCAACCCCATTTTTGAAGCCGCGAGCAACCACCGCTACGACACCGCCGATTACACCAAGATCGATCCGATTCTGGGCACCGAGCAGGACTTTACTGAGCTGTGCGAGGCGGCCGAGAAGCTGGGCATTTCCATCATTCTGGACGGTGTGTTCAACCACACGGGCGACGATTCGATCTACTTCAACCGCTACGGCAACTACCCCGGCGTGGGCGCGTGGCAGAGCGAGGATTCGCCGTGGCGCGATGCGTTTTATTTCCACGAGGACGGCTCGTACGACTGTTGGTGGGGCGTGGGCAATATGCCCGCCATCAATGAGAGCTCCGAGCTGGTACGCGAGCGGCTCCTGGGCAAGGACGGCGTCATTCGTAAATGGCTTCGCGCCGGCGCTCACGGCTGGCGCTTGGATGTGGCCGACGAGCTTTCGGACGATTTCCTGACCGAGATCAAGAAGGCCGTACTTGCCGAAAAGCCCGACGCACTGCTGCTCGGCGAGGTCTGGGAAGATGCCTCCAACAAGATCAGCTACGGCCATCTGCGTCGCTACCTGCAGGGCTCCGAGCTGGACTCTGCTATGGATTACCCCTTCCGCGACATGGTCATCGGCTTTTTGATGGGCTACAAAAACGCCTACCAAGCTGCCGAGGATATCGAGACCCTGCGCGAGAACTACCCGCGCGAGGCATTATCCTGCGCGCTCAATCTGCTGTCGAGCCACGACCGCCCGCGCATTATCTCGGTGCTCGGCGGTGGCCCCGACGAGTCGCAGCTGCCCGAGAGCGAGCGCAGCAAATGGCGCCTGGACGAGAACTCCATGGGCCTGGCCAAGAGCCGCTTTTGGCTGGCGACGCTCATGCAGATGACGTTCCCGGGCGTTCCCTCAATCTATTACGGTGACGAGTACGGCTTGGAGGGTCTCACCGATCCGGGCAATCGCCGCACCATGCCGACCAAGGAAAACCTGCACGACTTCGATACGTTCGCGATCGTCAAGAATGCCTCGGCCGTGCGCCGCGCGCTGCCGTTTATGATCGATGGCGAGATCAAGGCCTTCGCGCTCAATGACGAGGTGCTGGCCTACAACCGTACCGGTAAAGACGGCGAGTCCGCGACAGTCATCATCAACCGCAGCCTGCGCAATTCGCATCGTGTGACGATTCCGGCGCTCGGCGAATGCGCGAGCGATGTTATTAGCGGTCACGAGTGCGAGATCCACAACGGCACGGTCACGCTCGATCTTTATCCGCTGGGCTCGTCGATTATCTATCACCATGCCGAGCAGCGCCTGCAGGAGCCGCTCGATCACGGTGCGGGTGTTGTGTGTCATATCACATCGGTGCCGACCGACGACGGCAAGCCCGGTACAATCGGCGCGCCCACGCGTCGCTTTATCGACCATCTGGCCGCCATGGGCATGCGCTACTGGCAGGTTCTCCCCGTCAACCCCACGGACTTCTTCCGCTCCCCTTACGCTGGTCCTTCGGCCTTTGCAGGCAATATCGACCTGCTACCCGAGAGCCACGAGGAGCTGGCAGCCGACTTTGAGACCTGGAAGGCCCGCGGCGGCGAGGATGCCGATCCGCTGTACACCGCGTTTAAACATCGCAATGCCGATTGGCTCGAGAAATACTGCGTCTACATGGCCGTTAAGAAGTACTTTGAGGGCGAGTCGCGCCATGATTGGCCGGCAGATGTCGCGCGCTACAACGAGCATCTGATCGACGACAAGCGCTTCCACAACGAGGCCGAGCTTCAGGCGTACATGCAGTACCGCTTTGACCTGGCTTGGTGCGAGCTCATGAACTATGCGCACAAGAAGGGCATCGAGGTTATCGGCGATATTCCCATGTACGTGTCCGACGATTCGGCAGACGCGTGGAGCGAACCCGAGAACTTCTGGCTGTCCGATACCGGCAAGGCGATTGAGATTTCCGGCGCGCCGCCCGACAACTTTGCGCCCGAGGGTCAGGTATGGGGCAACCCGACGTTCCGCTGGGACCACATGAAGCAGAACGGCTATAGCTGGTGGATTGATCGCCTGCGCCGCGCGTTCTCGCTCTACGACCGCGTGCGCCTGGATCACTTCCTGGGATTCCATAGCTATTTCAGCATTCCCGCGGGTAAGGCATGCTCCGACGGGCGTTGGCTGGCAGGACCGGGCAAAGACCTGTTCCAGACCGCCTATGATGAGCTGGGTCCGCTCAACTTTATCGCCGAGGACCTGGGCTATTTGACGCCCGGTGTTCGCGCCATGGCTTCGACCTGCGGTTTCCCCGGCATGGACGTGCTGGAGTTTAGCGATTACGACGTCCGTTGCGGCGTGCACCCCACGCCAGGAAAGATCCTGTACACCTCAACGCACGATACGTCGACGCTAGCCGGCTGGTGTACGCGTTCCTTTGCGGGCGGCGATGAACCGAGCGGTGTTGAGGTGGCGGCCATGCTGATGAGCGACGCGCTGGCAAGCGACGCTCCCCTGGTGATGATGCCGCTGCAGGATATCCTGGGGCTTGGCGACGACGCGCGCATGAACGTTCCGGGCGTGGCCACGGGCAACTGGACCTGGCAGGCTGACGAGGCAGACATTGCAGCCGCCGAGAACAAAACCGCACAGCTCCTGCGCAACAACCATAGATTCTGGGGCGAAGCGTGATAAAACCCCCGATATAGGGTACAGTTACAGACGTTTGAATTTTTGCGGGCAGAGTAATCTGCCCGCTTTGTGCTGAAAAGGAAGTATTATGGCGCGCTACGATTACAAGTGCTCGAGCTGCGGCAACGTGTTTGAGGTTGAGCATCCCATGTCCGAGACTCCCGAGGTCGTGTGCCCCAGCTGCGGTGCCCCGGCGG
>DBGBJN010000032.1:0-8710 GCA_048449885.1 Collinsella sp. | reverse complement strand
GGCATGGGAGCCTCCCAACCTCGTTGCGGCGCGGCTGCGCCTATGGCACTTCAACATCATTGTCGCAGCCCCGACCCGCGGTCACGAGCGGGGGCTCCTATCTTTTTAGTGCCCTCGGATTGGGTCATAGTGTCTGTCGGTTCCAAGACATCGGCATCGTCCTAGCTGTCAAGGGCTTGGCGTAGGTAGTCATTGGGGACGTTCTTAAGCGACTAGTCGAAAGGGACACTCTTGCGGCACTTGGCACTCGGGGACGTTCCTTTTAATATGAGCAGGACATTGTCAAGAGGCAAAATCGGGCCTGGCCCCAACGATATGGGGTCAGGCCCTCTCCCTATATCAGCCCGTCCGCGGCGACCTCGGCGTGTCTTACCGACGCTCGTCTTTGCAGTTTAATATCCGCCCGCGGCGATCTCTCGCTGGGCAATCCGTTGCTACGGCTGAGGCTTCTACGTCGAACCGACAGTCTGTGCACGCGTGTGGCGCCCTGGGCGCTCGCAGAAAAGGGACCTGAGGTTCGCCTCAACGGCTTCGGATCGAACCGCTTCCGGGGTGACTGGCTTATGTGCGGGGGACCGCCCCCCTACGCCTCCTCGGCCATGAGGCCGACCGCCCATACCCAGCAGGCGAGCTCGCGCGCCGTGGCCACGTTCGCCTTGTTGCCGTGGACCCCGCGCGCGAGCAGCGCCTCCCGCCTCTCGACCAGCCTCCGCACGCCCTTGGCGGCATGCCTCCGGGCGCCCCGGTCCGGGGCCTGGCCCTTGGCGAGGTCCTTCGGTGTTAGCGTCAATCTATTTTTCACCAGTTTCGCTAAACAGGCGCACCGTTCGCGCAAAGGTGGTTTCACCGGTTGCGCTAACGTATTTTCACCGATTCCGGTCACGGCTCGACGGGGCCGTCCCTCGGCAGGTCCTTCAGCCTGTAGGACCTGCCGGTTATCTTGACCAGGTGGCAGTGGTGGCACACCCTGTCCGCGATCGCGCTCGCCGCCACGTCGTCCCCGAACACCCTGCCCCAGCCGCTGATCCCCACGTTGGTGGTGATGATCGTCGAGCGCTGCTCGTAGCGCGTCGATATCAGCTGGAACAGCAGGTCCGCGCCCGCGCTGCCGACGTCGAGGTAGCCGAGCTCGTCGATGATCAGCAGCCTCGAGTGGGCGTAGTACTTGAGCCTCTTCTTGAGGATGCCGCGCGACGAGGCGTCCTCCAGGTCCTCGACGAGCCGGGCGCAGTCCACGAACCTGACCTCGCGCCCCGCCCTGACCGCCTCGATGCCCAGCGCGACGGCGAGGTGCGTCTTGCCCACGCCGGGGCTCCCCACGAGCAGGACGTTCTCGGCCCGCTCGACGAACCTCAGGGTCGCGAGCTCCTCGATCTCGGCGCGCGGGACCGACGGCTGGAAGTCCCAGTCGAAGTCCGCCAGCCCCTTGACGTAGGGGAACCCCGACGACCGTATGCGCTGGCTGGTGATCCTGACCTCCCGGGCGGCGACCTCGACGCGCGTCATCTCCTCGAGGGCGGAGGCGAAGCCCCGCTCGCCCGCGGCGACCATCCTCACGTAGTCGGGCAGGGACGCCGCCATCTCGTGCAGCCCGAGCGCGGAGAGGTTCGCCTGCGCCCTGATCGAGGGGCTGCCCTCCGCGACGGCGCCCATCACGCCCCTCCGAGCGAGTCGAGCAGCGCGAGGTTGGCGCGCGCGGCCTCGGCGATGTCCGCGTCGGCCAGGCCCCGCTTCCCCTCGAGGGCCTGCCCATAGTGGTCGGGGTCGTAGTTGATGGGCCTCGACGGCCCGGACGCGGCGTCGTGGACGGCGACCTCCTCGCCGGCCATCCTCACCACGACCTGGCCGCCGGGCATCGCTATGACGCTCACGCGCCGGCCGATGCAGCGCCTGGGCACGGACCACTCCCTGCCGGCGGCCCTGACGAGCATGGTCGGCGGGACGGTCTGGACGCTCACGTCGCCCACCATCGACTCGAGGAGCCGGAGGTTCCAGATGGGCCGCAGGCTCTCCTTCTCCCGCATGAACAGCGCGTCGGGCGGCAGGCCGGTGGTGCGGTTCGGCTCCGAGTTGGCCTGGGCCTCGACCCGGGCCACCGCCTCGGCGAGGCCGCCCCACCCGGTGAACTCGCCGCCGTAGGCGAGCAGGCGGTTCAGGAAGCGGTTGGCCGACTCGTCCTTGCCCTTGGTCTGCGGCGAGCGCGGCGCGCAGAGCCTGAGCTCGAAGCCGGCCTCCCGCGCGAACCGCCACGCCCTCTCCTGCCTGGTCCTCCTGCGGCCAGAGACGGTCACCAGGCACGACATGTTGTCCGTGATGCACTCCTCCGGGACGCCGCCGAGGCGGGTGAAGGTGGCGAGCAGGCAGGACAGCAGGTCGTCGAGCGCGCGGCTCCTGACCGGTATGAAGCGGTGCTTCCGGGAGTAGCCGAGCGTCGCGGTGAACACGCTGAACTCGAAGACCTCGCCCTCCGAGTCGACGAGCCTCATGCCCTCCTTCCAGTCGAACTGCAGCTGCCTGCCCGGGGGCGTCTCGAACCGCGGGTGCGGCTCGCGGCCGCCCACGCCCCCGAAGGGCACGTCGCGGGCCCGGCACCACGCGGTGAAGGCGCCGTACCCGGGCAGCCCCTCCCCGCGGCCCTCGCGCAGGAACGCGTACACGGCCATCTTGGTCATCCCGGGCAGCTGGGCCTTCGAGCGGATCACCTCCTCGAGCGGGTCGAAGGCGCTGCCCCTCGAGGACCTCCCGTCGGCGGCGGACTCGCCCTCCCGCCAGTACTTGGCGACCGTGTGCCGGTCCATGCCGTGCCTCCTCGCGATCTCGCTGAAGTTCGGCTTCGCGCCGGACCCCCTGTAGACGTTCAGCTCTCCCATTACGTTTCGCTCCATATCCCGCTCCTCCCGGGTCGGATACCCGATCGGAGCATAGTTCCGTTAGCGCAGTTGGTGAAAGTACGTTAGCGGGGTCGGCGAAAGCGCGTTAGCGCATTCGGCGAGATGCGTTTGCGAAAGTGGTCAATTTTAGATTAGCGCTAACACTCGGCCGCCCCGAGCACGTCAGGTGGTGCCACGCGGCCTCGACCAGCGTCTTCCTCAGGTGCTTGTTGCCAGCCTTGGTGATCGCGCCCCTGCGGTCGCTCTCCCCGCTGGAGTGCTCGGAGGGCGTCAGGCCGACCCACGCCGCGAACGAGCGGGCATTCCTGAACCTCGAGAACTCGCCGGCCTCGAACACGAGGTCGGCGGCGGACGCGGTGTCTACGCCCTTGAGGCAGCGGAGGGAGTCGACCCTCTTCCTCCACCTGGGCTTGCGGGCCTCGGCCCCGACGAGCCCCTCGAGCCTCGCCTTCTCCTCCGCCGCCCGCCTGACCGCGTCGACGTAGTAGGCGAGCACGTCGTTGTCGGCCCCCTCCGCGAACCTTATCGACTCGATCCGGGACCAGTGCGCCCGGGTCCAGTTGCCCTTCCTGCGGCCGGCGGGCGTCCTCTCGTCGAAGGCGAGCCCGTGCCTGAGCAGGAACTTGGAGAGCCGCTGCTTCGAGCGCGAGAGGTCGTCCCTCGCGTCCTCGAGCGCCCTGGTCAGGTCGCGGGCGGCCTCGCACTCGTCGTCGGGGACCCACACCTCGACCACGTTGCCGACCGACAGCATGCGGGCGAGGAACTCGGCGTCGTTGCGGTCGTTCTTCCTGCGCCTGTCCGCGCTGGGCTTGATCATCTTCGAGACGGCGCCGACCACGCAGCCGACCCCCAGGCCGGAAAGCCTCTTCTGCAGGTCGAAGCCCGTGACCCCGGACTCGTACACGCACCTGGCCCTGGGGTCCACGGAACGGACCCACCCCGCGACGGCGCCGGCGTCGTAGCCGAAGGTCGCGGCACGTACCTCCCCGGTCATGACGTCGAGGGAGACGGCCTTTATCGAGCGGGCGTGGACGTCGAGGCCGACGAAGGTGGTAGTATCGAGCATGGGAGCCCCTTCCATGAATGCGGCGTGGCCGCCGCGGCTGAAATAGACACTCACCATTGTCGGCCTAATCCGCGGTCTTTCGTGCAGCAGGGGCTCTCAATGTTTTTATGTCCTGCTCATATCGTCTGTACCGGCAGTTTGGGACACTCCTTGCTTCAAGAGGCTGGCGTGCGTCAACCTATTCTCGTTGCAGTAAAAAAATCGCCCCGTTCTTGCTTGAGGACGGGGCGATTCGTCTTTTGGACTTGTGCAGCCAGGCTTATGCAAAGCGGGCGACGAGCTCCTGGAGCACGTCGGTCATCTTGACGAGCGAACTGACCGGGACGAACTCGTTGACGCCGTGGTAGCAATAGCCGCCGGTGGAAAGGTTGGGGCAGGGCAGACCGCGGAACGACAGCTGAGCGCCGTCGGTGCCGCCACGAATCGGCAGCACTTGGGGCTCAACGCCGCAGGCAAGATAGGCTTCCTTGGCAACATCAATAAGCTCGGGATAGTCACGAACGATCTCGGCCATATTTCGATACTGCTGCTTAATCTCGACCGTCACGCGCTCCTCACCTAGACGCTGGTTGAGCATCGAGGCGGCGGCATCAATAAGGTCGAGTTTCTGCTGGAACTTGGCGGCGTCATGGTCGCGGACGATATAGCGCGCTGTGGCGTGATCGACGGTCGCAGATACACCCTCAAGGTGATAAAAGCCCTCGTAGCCTTCCGTATACTCCGGTCGCTGCACGTAGGGGAGCAACGCGTTGAAGTCGCAGAACAGATTGCCTGCGTTGACCATACGGCCCTTAGCGTCGCCCGGGTGGATGGACTGGCCCTCAAAGCGGACGGTCGCCTCGGCGGCGTTAAAGCACTCCCACTCCAGTTCGCCGATGGGGCCGCCGTCGACCGTGTAGGCGTACTTGCAGCCAAAGGTATCGATATCCAACAGCTCGGCTCCGTGGCCGATTTCCTCGTCAGGGCAGAAGCAAATGCCGAGTGCGGGATGGGGCAGAGAAGGGTCCTGAGCGATACGCGCGACAAGCGACATGATCTCGGCGACGCCTGCCTTGTCGTCTGCGCCCAGCAGCGTGGTGCCGTCGCTGCAGACCAGGTCCTCACCCGCGAGGTCATTCAGGGCGGGAAGCTTGGCGGTACTCATGGCAACGGGTTTACCGTCAACCGTGCCGCAGACCAGGTCGCCGCCTTCGTAGTGCACGATGTGCGGCTTCACGCCGGCGCCCGGTGCAACTTCGGTGGTGTCGAGATGGGCGATCAGGCCCAGGGCGGGCTTGTCCTCAGCGCCCGCACTTGCGGGGATATGCGCGCAGACATAGGCGTGCTCGGTCACGTGGGCATCTTCCGCACCAAGCTCGCGCAGCTCTTCAGCCAGCACGTTGGCAAGGTCAAACTGAACGGCGCTCGAGGGTACCTGGTCGCAGTTTGCATCCTCGGACTGCGTGTTGATCTGGACGTAGCGCAAAAAGCGTTCGAGGACATCGGGGCTCGTGGTGGTGTTTTCCATAAAGACCGCTCCAATCTTGGTCGTCGTGTGCAACAAGAACTCTAGCACGGTATGCCACGGCATACCACGACGCTTGGATGGGGTAGAATCAGCCATTGAATGCAGAAGGGACGGAAGATCATGGATACGACAAATAGCTCGCGCGAACTACATCTGACGGTGGCGAACGAAGACTACTTGGAGTGCATGGTTCGCATTGAAAGCGAAGAGGGGGAAACCAACGGCGTGCGATCGGTCGACATCGCGCAGCGTCTTGGCGTCTCCAAGGCATCGGTCAATAAAGCGGTTTCGGCGCTCAAGGCATCCGAACTTGTCGAGCAATCGCACTACGGCAAGGTAGTCCTGACCGATCGCGGCCGCGAGGTTGGTACGGCTATCTGGTACCGTCATCGCCTCATCCGCACGTTTTTGGTTCAGGAGCTCGGTGTCGAATTTGAGCGAGCCGATTCCGAGGCCTGCATGATGGAGCATGCGCTTTCCGAGGACACGATGAACCGCTGGCTCGCCTATCTCGAAAAGCAGGGAATCAGCGTCGAGGAATAGCGGGATATATATGGATACGAGTTATTACAACCGTTTTGGTGCCGAGGAACTTACGCGCCGCTTGTCGAGCGAGACCTTGTTGGCGCAGGGTCCCATGGGCAGTGTTCTGTTGAGTGAGTACGATGCCGCCGACATTCCACCGGCGTTTTGGAATCTGGCAGAGCCGCAGACCGTTTCTCGTATCCATCGCTTGTATGTCGCCGCCGGCGCGCAGGTGCTCATTACCAACACCTTTCAGGCATCGAGCTATGCCCTCAAGCACGACCAGATTGCGCCGTCCGTGGCGGAGGTCAATCGCGGGGCTGTCGACGATGCCCGCCAGGCGCACCCTCAGCTGCTGCTGGGCTCGATGGGCCCGATCGGTATTGAGTGGTTTGCCGAGGACTCTGCCGAGTATCGTGAAATCCGAGGCATTGCGCGCGAACAGGCGCACGCCTTGCTCAATGCTGGTGTTGACGGTCTGCTGATCGAGACGGTGACGTCTATCCGTAATTTGCAGCCCATGCTTGCCGGCGCCCGAGACGCCGCCGACGGCATGCCTGTTCTGGTGAGTTTTGTCGTTGACGATAAAGGCGACCTGTTGGGCGATGGCCTCAACATCGAGGCAGCCGTTTTGTACGCCGAAAAACACGGCGCAAACTCGGTTGGTGTTAATTGCTGTTCGCTTGCGGCCGCGAACGCGGCGGTGCCCAGGATGGTTGCATCGGCGACTACTCCCGTCACGGTGCGTCCCAACGTAGGCGATCCGGTCCAGACTCAGGATGGCCCCGTATGGCACGAGAACCCCGAAGCTTTCGCGCGCGCATGCATCGAATGGAGACATGCCGGTGCCGCAATGGTGGGCAGTTGCTGTGGAACCACGGCAATCACTACGGCCGCGATGGCCGAGGCGCTCGATATATAAAGGGCAAAACCGCTCCATACGGGGCAGTTTTTTATTGCCTGCATGTCCTCGGCAGCATTTGCCCAAATGGTGAATGCTGGTGCCGGCAGGTTGCCGAGTGCATGTTGCGGGTATACCCCATGCGTACCATGATCCAAACACTGTGAGGTGTCTGCGCGTGTGCGCGATAATTCATTTTGGAACTGACGGTTGGCGCGCTCGCGTCGATGAGGACTTCACTGCCGATAACGTTGCCCGTATCGCCGATGCCGTCGGCGAGTTGTGGCAAAAGACCAATCCGGGCAAAACGGTATATATAGGGTTCGACACCCGGCCCCTGGCGCGCGAGTTCGCTGAGCTTGCGGCGGGCGTGCTAGCAGCGCACGGGCTAGACGCCGTGCTCGCTTCGCGACCTGTCCCGACCCCTGCCCTTACGTGGGCGGCGGCTTATGACGGTGAAGCGTGCGGCGCGCTCATGGTGACGGGGTCCCATCATCCGCAGGGCTATCTGTGCCTCAAGATTCGCATGGGTGACGGCTCGACCGCCAACCAGGATGTCATCGAAGAGCTCGAAGAGACTATGGCTCCCGAGCCAATGGGGATCGAGGGGCAATATCGCACCGCGGATATCATTCCTGACTATATGCAGGCGGTGGCATCGTTTGTCGATGCCGAAGCCATCCGCGCCGCGCACTTGCGCGTGGTTGTCGATCCCATGGGCGGCGCAGCCCAGGGCTATCTAGCCGACTTGCTGCGCGAGCTTGGCGTTGAGGTGCACGAGATTCACGCCGGGCAGGCGTCTGACCAAGAAGATATCTGCCCCGACCCCGTTGAACCGTGGGTGGACGCTTGCGAGCGCACGGTTATCGAGGACGGAGCTTGCGCTGGCCTGGTGACCGACGGCGACGCCGACCGTATCGGCGCGGTTGACGAGCGCGGCAGATATATACATCCGCATCAGATCATGGCGCTCGTTTTGGGCGACTTGGTTCAATTTCGTAATTTGGAGGGGCGCGTCGTCGTCAATCTTTCATGCTCGACGCTCGTGCGTCGCATTGCCGAGGCGCTTGGCTGCCGCGTGACCGTCAAACCAGTCGGTTTCAAATATATAGCGGCGGAGATGAAGAAGGGCGGCGTCCTCATGGGCGGCGAAGAAGCCGGTGGTATCGGCATCGCCGCGCATATGCCCGAGCGCGATGGAATCCTCGCCTGTCTGATTCTGTGTGAGCTTATGGCAAAGACGGACGCGCCTTTGGGCGTTCTGGTCGACCAACTCGAGGACAGTTTTGGTAAGACGAGTTACGGTCGACGCGACTTGCGCCTTGAGGCCGAAGATGCCGAAACGTTACGAACCCTGCTGCCGGGCGTAAACCCCAAGTCGATTTGTGGCAAGGTGCCGCAAAACGTTAGTCATATGGACGGCTTGCGTCTGTCATTCGAGGATGACACGTGGCTGCTGGTCCGTCCTAGCGGGACCGAACCAGTGGTGCGCGTCTACGCCGAGGGGTTCTCGGTGGAAGAACGTGATGAGTTGCTCGATGCTGGCTGTGCTTTAGCTAGGGGGACGTATCCGCTTTAACCATGAGACTGCCTTATATAAAGAGATGCTCGGCGAGCGGTAGTTAACGGCTGGCAAACGTTAGTCGGATCACAAGATGTGTAGGAAATGTGTACGCCCAGATTCCCGCCCACGGGACCCCTCCGGTCTGGCAATATATCTCCTTGCCGCGCGGCCCGGTCGAACCGGATGGACCGCAAAGCGTGCACCTTGAGAACCGGATACTGCGAGGATGGACACTTCCGAGTGTCGCATCCGGGCA
>DBGBJN010000031.1:0-1821 GCA_048449885.1 Collinsella sp. | reverse complement strand
GGTCAACGTCCGTTTTGCCGATGGCGCGCTTGCGAGCATGACCCTCTCCGACGCCACCGCCAGCCCCTGGAACTGGGAGGCAACCGCTCGCGAGGATCCGCAGTACCGCCCCTTCGACGCCGACGCCTACTTTATCGGCGGCACTAAGGGCGCCCTTTCGCTGCCCCGCCTGCACCGGTTCTCCTACGACGGCGCCTCCAACTGGCACAAGCCGCTGCAGATGGAGATCCCGGCCGTGGACCCGGCGCTGCCGCACAAGATGCAGCTCAAGCACTTTGTGAAGGTCGTTCGCCGCGAGGTCGAGCCCGTCGTGACCCCCGCCGATAACGTTAAGACGCTCACGCTTCTCAACGCCATCAAGGAGGCCGCCGAGACCGGCCAGCTCGTCGAGCTGTAATGCCTTAAGAGCGGCCGCGGCAGATACCCCATGCCGAACCCCTCGGTCCGCCACCAATAAGCCCCTCTTCTTTGCCCCGCGAGCAGCCTCCTGCCCGCGGGGCTTTTTGCTACCTTGCCGACGATTTTTCTAGGGCGGGGGCTATTTTGTACCTCGGCTTGATTCGTTCGCCACCAAATGGGCCTATCTACTACGTTTAACCGATTACCCTCAACCATGCCGAATTTCGCGAAATTAAAACCGCAGGTAGACGGCTTGCCGATTTTCGGAAAACCGGGGGATGGTCGACCCATACGGTTCAAACGTAGTAGATAGGCCCCTTTCGTGGCGCAACCCCAAAACAGTCTTTTGGGACGGGTGGTATCCTTGGTAGCCCTGTGCTGCAAACGCACCTTAAACGCAAGGAGTCCCATGGATCTTATCGCCCAGCTCGCCCGCGAGCTCAACCTTAAGGCCGCCAACGTCGAGGCGGCCGTCAAGCTCATCGACGAGGGCAACACCATCCCCTTTATCTCGCGCTACCGCAAGGAAGCAACGGGCGGCATGGACGACGTCGCCCTGCGCGCGCTCGACGAGCGCCTGTCCTACCTGCGCAATCTCGAGCAGCGCAAAGAGGACGTCATCCTGCTCATCGACGCCCAGGGCAAACTCACGCCCGAGCTCGAGCAGCAGATTCGCGAGGCCACGCAGCTCCAGCGCGTCGAGGACCTCTACAAGCCCTACCGCAAAAAGCGCATGACCCGCGCGCAGAAGGCCCGCGAGGCCGGCCTGGAGCCGCTCGCCAACATGATCATCATGCAGGCATCCGCCAAGGGCAGCGCGCTCGACGCCGCCGCGGCCTACGTCAACGAGGACGCCGGCTTCGACACGCCCGAGAAGGCACTCGCCGGCGCCGCCGACATCGTGGCCGAGACGGTGGCCGAGGACCCCGAGAACGTCGCCGACCTGCGCGCCTTTACGCAAAACACCGCCGATATCGTCGTCGAGGCCACCGACCCCGCCGAGAAGACTCCCTACGAGCCCTACTACAACTTTGACGAGCCGCTGCGCCGCATCCCCAACCACCGCGTGCTGGCTATCGACCGCGGCGAGCGCGAGGGCAAGCTCCGCGTGCGCGTGAACGTCGACGGCGCCGCTGCCACGGCACGCCTCGGCAGCCGCTGGCCCCGCCGCCAGGGCGTGTTTGCTCCCATCTTCGATGCCGCCATCGCTGATGGTTACAAGCGCCTCATGGCCCCCTCGCTGGAGCGCGAGGCCCGTGCCAAGCTCACCGTCCGCGCCCAGACCGAGGCCATCAACGTCTTTGCCAAGAATCTCGAGGGCCTGCTCTCGGCACGCCCCGTGCGCGGCGCCCGCGTGCTCGCGCTCGATCCGGGCTACCGCACCGGCTGCAAGGTCGCCGTCATGGACGAGACCGGCAAGCT
>DBGBJN010000030.1:0-2547 GCA_048449885.1 Collinsella sp. | reverse complement strand
CTGCGACGCCCCGGCCAGCGCGGCAGCGTAGGCGGGGTCGTCGGCCAGTGCCGGCTCTGGTACTTGGTCGAGCATGGCACGGATGGCGGCAACAGCGTCCTCGCGCTTGACCTCCCACACGCGGTGCGTAATGCCCGCGGGATCGGTGACGGCGTAGAGCGAGGCGCCCTCTTTGGCAGCGCCCAGGATGATGTCCATGACGGGCGAGGCCTCGTAGGCGAGCGACACGGGGCGCGGCTGCACCTTGAGCTTGGCGATCGCGCGCGCGGCGGCGAGTGCGTCGACGCTCTCGGCGGCAGCCTCGTCGCTACCCGTCAGCACGTTAACCGGGCAAATCGCCACGACACCCGTCACGCATCCCGGCTCGCCCGAGCATTCGTACACGTAATACGCCGCACCCGGGTCCTTGAGCATCAGACCATCGGCAATGGTTCCGCGCAGAGCATCGTTGCCGCTCAGGATGCTGCCCATTGCAGGCAGCGCCTCGAGCACGCGGTCCTGAGCCGGGCGGATGCAGGGAAACGGAAGTGCTTTCATGGGCGGTCCTAACGCACGAGTCGGTTTGTTCGCGGCTTATTATGCCCCAACTTGGCCGCTCGCGTCCCAGAGCACGTTATCGGCGAGCGCGATGAGCACGTTCTGACAACGAATGATATTGGCGTGGGGCACATATTCGTTGGGCTTGTGCGCGAGCGCGAGCGACCCGGGACCGTAGCTCATGCAATTGCGGTTACCTGTCTTGCCGGCAATGACGGCGGTGTCGGTGTAGCCGGTAAAGAAGCCGACGGTCGTGTCCGCGCCCGTCGCGTCATCGGCGGCACGCTTGAGCGCTGCTAGAAGGGGAGAGTTTGGGTCGCGCTCGATGGCGGGGCGGTCGCCCGTCACGACGTAGCTGCCGTGGCAACCGGGAATGGCGGCTACGGCGCCGGCGATGGCCTGCTCTACCATGCGCGTTACGGCGGCCGTATCGGTCGGCGGGGTCAGGCGCATGTCGACCCAGACTTTGGCGCGGTCGGGTACGACGTAGGGGCGATATCCGCCCTCGATTTGGCCGAACGTGATGGTCGAAGGCCCCAGCTCATCGTGCGCGGGCAGCGCCACAAACGCGCGACGGAGCGAACACACGACCTCGGCCATGGCGGCGACGGCATCCGCGCCCTTCCAGGGCTGGCTTGCATGCGCCGTCACGCCATCCATTTCAATCTCGAACCACGTACGCCCCTTGTGCGCCACCTGGATCTGTCCGTCGGTGGGCTCGGTGTCCAGCACCCATTCGCGCGAACCGACCCAGCCGGCATCGATGGCTGCCTCGGAGCCTCGCATAAAGTCTTCCTCGTCGACCGAGCAGATGAGCGAAAAGCCGCGGCGGGGCAGCGCGCCATCCGCCGCCACGCGCTCGAGCGTATGGACCAGTGCGGCAATGGCACAGGCCAGGCCACCCTTCATATCGCAGGCACCGCGGCCGTAGAGCTTGCCGTCGCGCACGACCGCCCCGAGCGGCGTAATGTCCGCGTCCCAGCCGTCGCCCAAGGTGACTGTATCCATGTGGCAGATGTAGACGAGCCGTGGCTCGTCGCTCAAACCGGGCACGGTGACCATGAGATTGCGGCGTCCGGTCAGCACCTCGAGTTCCTCAACCTGCACGGCATGGAGCACCGGATGGCTCAACCGCTCCAATTGAGCCTCAACCAACGCTTTGATATAGCGTTCAATCTCGCCCTCATACGCACCTGGGTCGGAACTGTCGATCCGCACGAGCCCTTGCGTAAGCCGCCAAGCAAAATCTGTATCAACCATAGGCACCTCACAGATAGTTAGGTCAACATACAGATTGTATGCCAAGAAGCGACTCGGTGCATTTAATGGAGCGCTCACAAAAATGGGGGCGCCTCTCGTGCGAAAGGCGCCCCCGTGGGCATTTAATGTCAGTGACGGGCAGGCCACATGGGGAACTGCCCTTCAGATCAGCCGGCGCTATTTGATTACGCGCACGCGATACATCGACGGAATCTGCTTGAGCGCCTCGATGGTGCTGCTGTCCAGGTGCTCATCGGTGTCGAACATGGTGTAGGCGTTCTCGCCGGCGGACTCGTTGGTCATACGCTGCACGTTGGCGTTGTCCTTGGCGAGAATGGCCGTGATCTGGCCGATCATGTTGGGCACGTTGGCGTGCAGACAGGCGATGCGGCTCGCGGCGCGCGCCTTGCCCATGCTGCAGGCGGGATAGTTGACGCTGTGTGCGATGTTGCCGTTCTCCAGGTAATCCTTGAGCTCGCTGATGGCCATATCGGCGCAGTTGGCCTCGGCCTCGCCGGTGCCGGCGCCCGAGTGTGTGGTGATAAACGTATTGGGCATCTTGACGGTCTTGGGCGTGGCAAAATCGCAGCTAAACCAGCTCAGCTTGCCCTCGCGCAGGGCGGCGTCAACGGCGTCCTCGTCAATGATGGTCTCGCGTGCGTAGTTGATGAGCACGGCGTCCGGGGCCAGCAGGTTGATCTGCTCGGTGCTGATCATGCCGATGGTGTCGGCCTTGCTGGGCACGTGCAC
>DBGBJN010000029.1:0-10338 GCA_048449885.1 Collinsella sp. | reverse complement strand
TTTAGAACAGTGAAGAGCATGGCATGGTTTGTCTGCCGAAAAGCAGAATGAGGAGAACAGGGAGGAACCTATGAAATACAAAATCGAGAAAAACACTGTGCAGGAGACGCTGATCCTCCCGCTGTATTCCCGGAAGCTGTGTACGGAGCTGTACCCGAACCTTTACAGGGATGAAACAGCGGTTCGCCTGCTCGACCAGATCGACTACGACTTTTCAGAGGCAGAGAAAAACTCCCGCAGCCTGATGCAGCGCTTTGGTGCGCTGGAGGTGGCCATGCGGCAGGGTGATCTTGCTTTCGAGGTGCAGGATTACCTGAAAGGCCACCCCAATACGGCGGTGGTCAATCTGGGCTGCGGGCTGGACAACACCGGCAGAACCTGCGACAACGGTAGATGCAAGATCTACAATCTGGACTTCCCGGATGTGATTGCCTTGCGGCAGCAGCTGCTGCCCGCTGGGGATCGAGAACAAAATATCCCCTGCGACCTGAAAGACACCGCATGGTTTAGCAAAATCGATGCCTCCGGCGGGGCGGTGTTCTTTGCCTCCGGAGTGTTCTATTACTTTCTGACCCAGCAGGTCCGGGAACTGGTGCGGGGGATGGCGGACGCTTTCCCCGGCGGTGTGCTGGTCTTTGATGCTGCCAATCGGACGGCAGTAAAGATGATCGCAAAAACATGGCTTAAAACTGCAAAAATCAAGGATGTGGGGGCATATTTTGCGGTTTCGGATGCCGCCAAGGAAATCGGCACGTGGAGCAGCCGTCTGCAGGTCACAAGTCGCGGCTATATGCTGGGTTACAACGATTTGAGAGACCCTTCTGTCAGCGGCTTTTTCCGGTTTCTCGCAAGGGTCGGTGACAACGGGATGAAAATGCAAATCGTGAAAATAAGATTTTGAGTGGCAAAAATGCAAAAGACGAGCACTTCTTGCCGCTCAATTGGCAAGAAGCGCTCGTCTTTTCTTAACGCGTTGTATGGCGGAGAGAGCGCAAGTTACGCGAGCGCCCTTCTTGCCAGCTCGGCCGCGCCGAGGATTCCTTGGCCGCCGCCGCAGCCTGGGGCGCAGATGTAGCTCTCCATGTCCTTAAGCTCGGCGGTCTGGATGTAGCCACCCAGATATTCGAGGGTCTTCTTGCGGACGATGCCGTAGAGCTGCTCCTGGTGCATCACGCCGCCGCCGAGGACAATGCGGCGAGGCGAGTACATGAGCACGAGGTTCGCGCACATCTGCCCCAGATAATCCCCCTCGAGCGCCCACACCTCATCGTTGTCCGCGAGCTCGGCTGCGGGCTTTCCCCAGCGCGCGGCGATAGCGGGGCCGGAGGCGAGGCCCTCGAGACAGCTCGCGTGGCTCGGGCAGACGCAGCGTTCCTCCTCGGTGGGACGGGCCCTTACCAGCATGTGGCCGGCCTCGGGGTGCAGCATGCCGTGAAGGAGCCTGCCCGCGCACATGACGCCCGCGCCCACGCCGGTGCCGATGGTCACGTAGACGGCGTCCTCGAGCCCCTTGCAGCAGCCGAAGACCACTTCGCCGAGGCAGGCAACGTTCACGTCCGTGTCGTAGGCCACCGGAATCCCGAGGGCATCGGCGAACGCGGCGCGAAGACCATAGCCTCGCCACGCGAGCTTGGGCGTCTGGAGGATGGAGCCGTAGCGCTCGTCGTTGGGGTCGACGCAGGTCGGGCCGAAGGCGCCGATGCCCAACGCGTCCACATCGCGGGCGGTGAACCACTCGATCATCTGCGGGACGGTCTCGGCGGGCGTAAGCGTCGGGGTCTCCATACGGTCGAGGACCTCGCCGTCGCCGGACACCACGGCACAGACCATCTTGGTCCCGCCTGCCTCGAGGGCGCCGAGCCTCATTTGCTTTTCGCTCATGTGATCCTCCTTACAAAGGGACGCCCGCAGTCATGGTCAACCGCGGGCGCCCATAACGTTGGCTTGTTTCGAGGCGACACTACCTGGGCACGCGGTCCTGCCTTGCGGCAAACGGGGCGAGCACGGCGTGCGGCTCGCTTTGGTACCAGTAGGCGACGGTGGAGATGTCGTCCTCGCGCTCGTAGAGCTTGATGTCGTCGTTGCCGAGGTCCTGGAACGTCACGCGCAGGTCCTCCTTGAACGAGATCGGGTCGGGAAGGTGCCACCTGTAGAGGCCGTGCCTGGGCAGCGCGTCGTCGTTGGTCGCGAGCATCGGGTTCGGGTTCGGCTTGCCCGCGCTGAAGCGGTCGCGCGTGGCGTCGCGCGTCGAGCGGTACGGGTAGCCGGCGAACAGCGTGCTGAAGCACTGCGCCTCGGGCAGCGCGTGGGGCGGCCTGTCGAGGAAGGCCCAGGCACCGCCGAAGTAGTCCTCGGCTCCCGTCGAGGTGACCGTGGGGAACTCCTCGTCGCCGTCGAGGAAGAACTTCATCTCGCCCTCGCCCCACCAATAGCGCTCCAGGGCGCACAGGGCCATGTAGGTGCCGACGTAGTAGCCCTTGCCGCGCACGCCGTCGAGCACGGTGTAGTCGACGCCCCTGCGGGTGCTGCGTTCGCGGTTAAAGCGGGCGTGGAAGTACATGGCGTCGTCCGGCACGTCGGCGAGCGCGTAGTTGAACGTGTAGAAGATGTACTTAATGAACCCGGGGTGCTCGCTCGTAAGCGTGACCTTGGCGTGCTTCCTGAAGGGCATCTCGAAGTAGCAGTTCATGCCGCCCGTCGGGTTCACGCAGATGGGCATCGAGTTGACGATGGCGCGCTCACCGAAGCCGTTGCAGAAGAAGTCGCCGACAGGGCACTCGACCGAGGGGGTCTCCTCGTCGTCCCAGTAGAAGCGCAGCACGAGGTCGCGCATGACGAAGCTGCCGGCGGCGGTCTTGTCGGGGACGGTCATCCAGATGTGGCGGATGATGCCGGGGCCCTCGATGTCCGCGAGCGTGATGGTCTCGCCGGACTCAAGGGGCACGCAGCACGAGCCCTTGCGGCCGACGCCGAGGTGGCTGGCCGACATGGCGGCGCGGCCCTTCTCGCCCGTGATGTTCTCGGGGGTGATGGCGCGGCTTTCTTCACCGCCGTGCATCCACACGTCTTTAAGGAACTCTCTCATCGTCGACCTCCTCTATTCGTCGCCTTCGCACTCGGCGGAACTGGCACCGTTCACGTAGACGATCTGCTGGCGCGCCTCGTCGACGAGGGCGTCGAAGTCGAGTTTCTCGTCGGGGCGCGCGAGCGCGACCGTCATGGCGAGCGGGAGGTTGACACCCGCGATCACGTGGATCCGGTCGGAGGCGAAGCGGGAGAAGCGCTGGTTCACGCTGCCGCCGAGCGCGTCGGTGAGGACGACGACCTCGTCAGTGCCCGAAAGCGCCGCCTCGACCGCCGCGTCGAGCCCCTCGCCGTTGTCGTTCACGTAGGCGCACACGGCGTTGACGGCGTCGCTCTTACCCGTAAGGAACTCGAGGGTGTCCTTGAAGCCCTGGGCGAGAAGGGAATGGCTCGCCACAACTATCTTTCTCATTGATTCACCAATCTCTTGGGTCGAAGCTAGGCGAGGATGCCGGCGGCGGAGGCGACCATCGCGAGGACGATCACCACGAGGATGAGGGCCGTCATGCTCGCGTTCTTCTTGGTAAGAAGGTAATACGCGCTTCCCGTGATGGCGGCGGGGATCATGGCAGGCAGGATCTTGTCGAGCAGCGGCTGAATCTCCATCGAGACGTCGCCGAAGCTGAAGCTAATCGGGCAGGTGACGCCGATGACCGAGGCGATGAGGCAGCCGACCACGGTGAGGCCGAGCACGGAGGCGGCGGCAGTGAGGTTGGGAAGCTTCTCGCTGAAGTCGGTGACGAGCTTCACACCCTGCTTGTAGCCGAACTCGAGGGCGTGCATGCGGACCCAGAAGATGGCCAGGATGAGCGCGAACCAGATGCCGGCTCCCACGGGGTTGCCCTCGATGGCCATGTAGGCGGCGATGGAGCCCATGATGGTCGGGATCATGGTCATGAGCAGGGAGTCGCCGACGCCGGCGAGCGGTCCCATGGTGCCGATCTTCAGGTCTTGGACGGCGTCCGCCGCCGCTAGGCCGTCGCGTTCCTCCATGGCCACGCAGGCGCCAAGGATGATGGCGGCGAGCCAAGGCTGGGTGTTGTAGTAGCGGAAGTGGTTGTTGAGCGCTTGCTTATAGTCCTCGTCGTTCGTGTAGATCTTCCTCAGGACCGGCGAGAGGGCGTAGGCGACCGAGGCGCCCTGCTGGGTCTGGTAGTTGAAGGTGCACACGCTCATGAGCCAGCGCCAGTTCGCGTTGCGCAGATCCTTCTTGGTGACCTTGTAGCCGGAGGGCTTGCCCTCGGCGACGGCGGTGATGTTCTCGTTTTCCATGGTTACTCATCCTCTCCGATGAAGGCGTCTGCGGAAGCGTGGGCGGCGAGCTCGGCGTCCTTCTCGGCACGCTGGTAGAACGCGATCGCGAGGGCAACGCCGACGATGGCGGCGCCGATGATGGGCACGTTCAGGAAGGCCGAGAGGAAGAAGCCGGCGAGCAGGTACTGGAAGTACTTGCCAGTGGGCATGTAACGCAGCAGCATCGCGATGCCGACGGCCGGGAGCATCTTGCCGGCGAGGGTGAGGCCGGAAAGGAACCACTGGGGCATAACCTCGAGGAGCCAGTTGACGGCGGGCTGGCCGAGGGTCACGGAGACAAAGACGGGCAGGGCGGCGCACAGGCCGAAGAGCACGGGGCAGACCCACAGGATGGCGTTCATCTGCTTGAACTTGCCCTCGTCGCAGAACTTCTGGGACTTCTCGACGACGAAGCCGTTGAGGATCTTGACGATGACGTCGAGCTGGATGCCGAGCATGCCGACCGGCAGGCCGATGGCGAGGCCCGTGTCCGCGCCCAGGGTCACGCCGTAGGCGGTGGCGATGATGGCCATCGTGCCGTAGTCGGGAATCGACGAGCCGCCGAAGCCCGCGACGCCGAGCTGCATGAGCTGGATGGTGCCGCCGATGACGAGGCCGGTCTGCCAGTCGCCCATGACCACGCCGGTGATAAGGCCCCAGAAGACGGCATAGTTGACGAAAATCATCGGGATGCCGTAGTAGTCCACGTGCTTGATGAAGGCCAGCAGGGTCAAAAGGACGACCTGCAGGATAGTGAAGTTGACCATGATCCCTCCTTAGATGAGGTCGGCGACGGAGACGGGCTTGTCGGCGGGCACGAACTGGGCCGTCACCTTGACGCCGCGGGCGATGAGCGCCTTGTAGCTCTGGACGTTCTCGGCGGAGGCATAGGCGCGCTGGGTGAGCTGGACGCCGCCCTCCTTGACAAGAGAGCCGCCGACGATCAGCGACGGGAGCTCGATGCCCGACTCGACCAGGTGAAGGATCGTCTCGGGCTCCTTGGCGATGACAAAGACCTTCTCGCGGTCGTACTTGCCCGCCGCGAAGTTCTTGAGCGCGGTCTCCTCGGAGATGATCGAGACGGCCATGCCCGCGGGGCGCGCCATCCTCATAGTGGACTTCAGGACCTCGTCGCCGGCGACCTTGTCGTCGATGACCATGACTCGGGTCGCGCCCGACACCGGGGCCCACTGCGTCACGATGATGCCGTGAAGCAGGCGATTGTCGATTCGTGCCATAACAACACTCATGTTTGCTCCTATCAAATGAAGTTTTACGTTCGGTACTGCCTCGGCGCTATCCGGATTCGCGCCGGGCAAGGGGTTATCGGATTATTGAGGACGCGCGGTCAGCTTGCGGCGGCGCGGGGAAGGTCACTCGTCGAGCAGGAGGTCCGAGGAGCCGAGGCGCTCTTCTCGCGCCGGGGCGGCGCTCACGCTTATGTAGTCGAAGACATATGCGATCTCGCTTACGGGAACCTCTACGCGATAGCGCGTCGAGATGCTCGAGAAGCTCTGCCTGAAGGACTCGATGAAATCGGCACGCTCCTCCTCGAAGCGGTCCTGGCCAACGTAGGTCTCAATGGGGTTTCTGGTAACAAGGCGCTCGACGAGACAGCAGAGGTGGACGTAGAGCCCAATGATGGCGTTGCTGCCGATCTTCTCGCCTGTCCTGCGCTGAAGCTCGTGCACGGCGCTCTCGATCTCGTGGAATAGCCGCTCCGGGTCGAGGATGGTGATGGAGCGGATGACGTTCTGCAGCGTCATGTTCGAGAGCAGCTTCTCGTGGAAAGAAGAGAGCTCGGAAGCGTCAAGCCACCTGCCGAACACGGCATCAACCTTAGAGGCGGACGCCGTCGACATGATGTCCTCGAGGGCGACGAAGGGGACGGAGGCGACCCCGGGGTCTCCCGTGCCGATGACGGCGCAGACGCGGTGCTCGGAGAAAACGGCGTCATTCGACCCGTTCGCGACGAGCTGCTTGAAGGGCCTCGTGAGCAGGCGCGCGCCTATGGTGCGCGGGAGGCTCTGCGAGACGAGCTGGCGTATCCTCTCCGCGGCGTCGACCCCGGACTCGGAGCAGAAGACGATGGCGTCCTCACGGTTGACGCGCTCGATCACCTTGCAGTGCGTCACGCACGCGGCGGTCGCATCGCCAAGAACCTCGGCGATGGACTTGCCGCCGAGCAGCCCGACCCCGATCTCGAGCGCAAGACCGGTAGAGACGTTGTTCACCACGCCGATAGTGGAGTCGGTAACGTTCTCGAGGGCCTTATAGGCCTCCTCCAAGGAGCCCATGTCGACGAGGAACACGACCCCGGTGCAGTAGGAATGGCGGTCGACGAGGCGCTGGAGCGGACCGACGATGTCCTTCAGCTGCTGGTCGTAGGGCATGTCGACAGCCTCGTACACATGCATGCCGAGCATACGGTTCGCCGCGTCGGCGATGCTCGTCGCCGTTGAGTAGCCGTGGGACAAGATGACGCAGAGCGTCCGAAGGGCCTTCGCATCGCGAGACTCCGATGCGACGCACAGCGTCAGAAGCGTCTTCGTGAAGTGATCGAGCGAGATTCCCAGCGCCCCTTCCACGTCTGCGGCGACCTGATCGGAGACGCTCGAGGCAAACGGTAATTCGGAGGTCACGGCACCGAGGAGATGGGAGATTTGCTCCGCACAGGCAGACTTTCGCTTAGCCAGGCCGATGCCCGGCCACAACTGCAGGCAAATCTCCTGGGCAAGTAGAAAAGCGACCTTCCTCGAAAGCTCGATGCCATAAGAAGAGCCTGCGTCGGCAAGGACCGCGCCCACGATGCGCTCGAAGGCGCGCGACCTCGAGGAGGTAACGCCGCGGCCGAAGATCAAGTGATCCTCAACGCCGCGCACAGCGGAGACAGCTTGCGAGACGAGCTCGGAGACAGAGAGCTCCCCGGCGCAGAATCGCTCATCGAGAGAGCACAGGGCATCGAGCGCCTGCTCGACCGGCCCTGTGCTCTCGGCGGCATCCAGGGACGCGTCGATCAGAACGCCATCGTCGGGCTGTTGATCGATCTGCGCGGAGGAGAGGAGCCCGCTGGGAAGAAGATACGGGCGAACGACGACGTAGTCGCCCTCGCGATTGAGGAACGCTTTGGCGCAGCAGTTCGTCACGCAGGCGCGCAAGCCGGCGATGTTATCGGAAAAGTCCGCGTTCACTAGGCAACGGTATGCGCCGCGGCTGATCTTCACATCAGAACCGATTCGGCACCCCTCGCTGCGCAGGAAGCTCAAGATGAGATCCTCGCGCTCCTCGGGGGTCCGCTCCTTGAGTGAGGGGACGCGGGCACAGATGGGCATTTTGCTGTAGGCCGAGGAAACCTTCGGGTCATCGGCGGAAAGCGTCGTCGAAAGAACGAGGCGAGCGCGCGGCGCATCCTGGGAGGCATCGAGCCCGAGGGCCGTCGCAAGGCAGTGCTCCATCGCAGAGGGAGAGAGTGCCTCGATGCCGTTGACAAAAACCACACCCCCGCGCGATTTCGCGATCGACTCGTCAAGAAGCCCGTTGAACGAGGCGGCGTCCGGGACCCCGGCGCAGTCGATGCGCACATAGGAGGAGTCGCGGGACAGCAAGCCCTGGTTCTTGCCGTACTCGTACACAAGGCGAGAAAGGAAAGACTTACCGACACCCACGCCGCCGCTCAAGAGGATGGGTAGGCCAAACGGAGGGTACTGAACCGCAGCCTTGCACTGCTCGACAACGGAGCTGAGGCTCAGGTCGAAGCCCACGGCACGCGCGAAGTCGCGGTGATCGGCGATTCCCGTCGCCTGGATGAGGTCGGCGAGCGAGGCGTACTCGCTTGCAGAGAGCTTTACCTGAAAACGCTTCTGGAACGCGCGGCGATGAAAATAACGAACAGGCCTGCCCGCCACCTTAACCACAAGGCCGGAGCGAACAAGGTCGTTGAGGTACTGGCTCGCCAGGCTCCTGGAGATGATGAGCGTCTCGGCGATGTCGGAGGTGGACAGACGGGCAAGGTCGTCGAGCGAGACGGCAGAGGTGAGGGCCTCGAGATGCTCGAGAATCCTGTCCCTCATGTCGACGGGCTTCTTTGCCAAGCTGTCCTGTGCGGTCTTGTCCATGACTTCTTACCTCCTCGTACAAGGAGTATAAGGGGAGAACAGAGAACGGAAGGGGGCGCGTGGGGGAATCAACAGCCCCGAGGAGAAGTTCACCACTTGAGGGGCAGAAAACAACGGCCATTGAACATTCAGGGCCGACGCTCAACACTTCGGCTCGACACTTCGCTTTGGAAAGGGCCCTGCGCGATGGTGCAGCCCTCCATCTCGCAGCACAGGTCGCCGAAGGTCGCGAGGATGCGCTCCTTCTGTTCCGTGGGCGAGACGGCTCGGTGGGCAAGGTCCTCTCAAAAGGGGTCGTCCGACGCCGCAAGACCTCGATGACCGACTACCGCCTCGAGCAAGTGGCGGATTACCTCTGCACCATCGAACTTGCCTTGGTCAAGTGCGAGGCCAAGGAGAACGGTGAGACGTACAACAAGTTCTTCGGAGGTATAGGCTCTTTCAAGAGGAACTGGCTCAAGCAAGCCCGCAACAAGCGGATATAGCTGGTCTCGCGGTTTCGCAAGGAACGGTCAGTTCTCCTCTGGCGAGGAATCCCGGGCGACGTGCTTCGAGCAGCGGAAGCTGAAGCGCAAGCAGAAGCAGCGCGGGCATTGATCGGTGCCGACATGGGCCCAGACGTGAACAGTGCTACGTCCCCTGTTCACGGGGCGCGAAACCGCAAAGGTTGCACAGAGGTTGCAAAATAAGAAGCCCCCGACCTGTTTTCGCAGGTCAGAGGCTTGAAATCAACGAATATCGTTTACTCCCACTCGATGGTCGCGGGCGGCTTGGACGTGATGTCGTAGCAGACGCGGTTGGCGCCGGGGACCTCGGCAACGATGCGGCCGGAGATGCGGGCAAGCACGTCGTAGGGCAGCTTGGCCCAGTCGGCGGTCATGGCATCGCTGGACTCAACGGCGCGCAGGATGATCGGGCGCTGATAGGTGCGCTCGTCGCCCATAACACCGACGGACTTGATGTCGGGCAGGACCGCGAAATACTGCCAGCAGCTGTGCTCGGAGTTGCGCTCGCCAGTCTGCTCAAACAGACGCTGGTTGTAGGCGTCGAGCTCCTCGCGCACGATAGCGTCGGCGTTCTTGAGAATCTCGAGCTTCTCCTTGTCGACCGCGCCGATGATGCGGATGGCAAGACCCGGGCCCGGGAAAGGCTGGCGGAACACGATGTGACCCGGCAGTCCGAGCGCCAGACCAAGCGCGCGGACCTCGTCCTTAAAGAAGTGGTCGAGCGGCTCAATAAGGTCGAAGTGCACGCCCTCGGGGAACGGGATCAGGTTGTGATGGCTCTTGATGGTGGCCGTCTTGCCGCCCGTCTTGCGAGCGCCGGACTCGATGATGTCGGGGTAGATGGTGCCCTGAGCCAGATACTTGACCGGCTTGCCATCGGTCTCGAGCTGCTGCGCCACGGCGAAGAACTCTTTCCAGAACTGCGTACCGATGATGCGGCGCTTCTCCTCGGGCTCGGTCAAGCCGGCCAGAAGCTCGGCATAACGGTCCTCGGCGTGGACGTGAATAAAGTCGACGTCAAACTGCTTGGTGAAGACCTCCTCCACCTGCTCGGGCTCGCCCTTGCGCAGCAGACCGTGGTTGATGAACACGCAGGTCATCTGCTTGCCCACGGCGCGGGCGCCCAGCGCAGCCACGACGGAGGAGTCGACGCCACCGGACAGGGCCAGAATCACGCGGTCGTCGCCGACCTTCTCGCGGAACTCGGCCGTCATGGTCTCGACCAGGTTGTCCATGCTCCAGTTGGGCTCCAGGCCGCAGATCTCAAACAGGAAGTTGCTCAGCAGCTGCTGACCGTACTCGGAGTGCTTGACCTCGGGGTGGAACTGCGTGGTGAAAAT
>DBGBJN010000028.1:0-12368 GCA_048449885.1 Collinsella sp. | reverse complement strand
ACATAAACGAGCATTCCCGGGGCACCTCCCTGTGCTACGGTTTGAGCAGAGCAAAAGCGGTTCGACCGCTACTCTGATGATTATTTATTATCACAGTATTATACGGCGGTGAACAGATGGAAACGGTTAGCGGCAATCTTGCCTCGGCGCTCAGGATCGAGCCGGGCATTACCGCGATTATCGGCAGCGGCGGCAAGTCGACGTTGCTCAAAACGCTGGGTCTTGAGCTCATGCGCGCTGGCGGCCGCGTGCTCCTCTGCACCACCACGCATATGCTTCCCGTTGCCGGCGTGCCATGGGACGGGTCGAATCGTCGCCTGGACGCCGCGCCTTGGAAGCCGGGCGCCTCGCATGTCCCCGGTTGCACCTGCGAGGCATGCGCGGGCATGAGCCGCGGAAGTATCTGCCAGGCGGGTGTTTTGGACCCGGAGACAGGCAAGCTCTCCGCCCCCGCCGAGCCACTCGGCGGGCTGGCACAGCGCTTTGACTATGTGTTGGCCGAGGCAGACGGTAGCAAGCGACTCCCGCTCAAGGCGCATGCCGCCTGGGAGCCGGTAATTCCCGCCGGCACGGCAAACGTTGTCTGGGTCGTCGGCGCCTCGGGACTCAGCAAGCCCATCAACGAAGCCGTCCACCGCCCCGAGCTCTTTTGCGAGCGTTGCGGCTGCGAGCTCACCGACATCGCCACGCCCGAGCGCGTCGCCCAGGTGCTCAATGCCGAGATGCAGGCGCTGAAGCTCAGCACCGCACGCGTTATGCTCAACCAAGTCGACACGCTCAGCGACCCCACAATGGCCGACCGCTTCGAGGCAGCCCTCGGCCGCCCCGTCGTCGCCAGCAGCCTCAAGTAGCCGGCCCCATCTCGTCAGTTGCGGTGAAATACGGACTGTTTGGCCGCCTGACGGCCGCAAACAGTCCGTATTTCACCGCAACTGCGGAGGGGACAAGGCATCTTTGCTGCTAGCGGGGCACGTAGCGGCCGGGTTGGGCTCCGGTGGGCTCGCCATCGCGCGCCACCAACACACCGTTGACGTAGACGGCCTTGGCGCGGCCATGTGCCTCAAAGCCCTCGAGCGGCGTGTAGTCCACAGCCTGATGCTGCGTCGCGGCACTGATTGTCCAGCGCGCTTTGGGATCCCACACGCACACGTCGGCATCGGAGCCCTCGGCAAGACAGCCCTTGCGCGGATACATGCCAAAGACGCGCGCCGGGTTCTCGCTCATCAAGCGGCAGAGGTCCTCGGGGCCCAGCTGGCCCTCAAAGCTCGTGGCAATCGCGACGGGACGATGCTCCACACCGGGCCCGCCGTTGGGAATCGCGCGGAAGTCGTCGCGCCCGCGGTCCTTTTGCCCGTGCAGGTTAAAGCTGCAGTGGTCGGTCGCAATCGTATCGATCTCGCCGGCCACAAGCGCCTCGCGCAGCGCGGCACGGTCACCGGCATGGCGCAGCGGCGGGCTCATCACATACTTGGCACCTGCAAAGCCGTCCTCGCCCTGCTCCAGATAGCAGGTGTCGTCGAGCATCAGATACTGAGGGCAGGTCTCGACATAGATATTCTTCTGCCCGCGCGCTTTGGCAGCACGGATGGCCTCGAGCCCCAGCTTGGTCGAAAGGTGCACCACGTTGACCGGAGCGTCCCCGGCCAAGTGAGCCAGATACAGCAGGCGGCTCACGGCCTCGGCCTCACACACGTCCGGACGGCTGAGCGCATGGCCCTCGGGCCCGTGGATACCCTGCTCAAACACGCGCTTCTGCAGCGCGTTGACCAACGTGCCGTTCTCGCAATGCACGCACAGGATACCGCCCAGGCGCTTGAGCTCCTCCAGCACCTCGAGCGTCTCGGCATCGTTCAAGCGCAGATGGTCGTAGGCAAAGTAGGTCTTAAACGACGACACGCCCGCCTCGCGCATGGCCGAAAGATCGGCGCGGTTGCGCTCATTCCACTCGGCGAGTGCCATATGAAAGGCGTAGTTGGCGGTGCAGGTGCCGTCGGCGCGATGATGCCACTCGACTAAGGCATCGGGCATGGTCACGCCGCGATCGGCCGTCGCGTAGTCGACGATGGTCGTGGTACCGCCGCAGGCAGCCGCACGTGTGCCGGTTTCAAAGCTATCGGCTGTCCAATCCATGCCAGTCCAGCACTGCATGTGCGTGTGGCCGTCGATAAAGCCGGGAAACACCCAGCAGCCCGCGGCGTCCTCGACGGTATCGCCCTCGGCCGGCTCAATCGCCGCGGCAATCCGCACAATCTTGTCGCCCTCCATGGCAAGATCGGCGCGGCGAAGCCCCTGGGGCGTCACGAGCGCGCCGTTTTTGATGATGATCATGTTGCTCCTTATTGATTAATACAGTTGGCCACGCGATCAAAATACGAGCAGGCCGCGATATGCTCCGTTATGCGTCGCTGTCCCTTGGCGGTATCGACATCCCACAGCTCGTAGGCACGCGCCTCGACCAGCACCACGTCGGTACGGTCCTTGAGAATCGAGCCCCCGCCGTCCTTGCCCTCAAGACGTATGAGTGCATCGAACAGTTCCGCCGGAAAGAGCACCGGGCTCGAAGGCTCACCGTTGCACGCAAGACGCACCGGATGCTTGCGGCCGCGCTCGTCAAATGCACGAACCATAGCCTCAAAAGAATCCGAACTCACGAGCGGCTGGTCGCCCGGCAAAAAGAGGCAACCTTTCCAGTTGCGTTCGATTCCCCACGAAAGGCCCGCACGGACGCTTTCGCTGCGCAGCTCGCCATCGTGCAGCACGCACGGGCAATGCTTGTCCTCGCAAATCTGAGCGACCCCGGGCCAACGCGTCGAAACCACAACGTCAAAGCCCCGGGGAACCGAATCGATAGTCCAGGCAATCAGCGGCTTGCCATAGATATCGGCAAGCATCTTGTTGGAGCCAAACCGCTTGCCCTCGCCCGAGGCCATAATGACGCATCCAAGTTTCATGGTGATACCTCCCCTGAAACCATCGTACCCATAACTCGCGCCGCGGGCATCCGCATCGAAAGCGCTTATCCCGCACGCCCGCGATGCAAAAAAGGGGCACCCCGCCGGTTGGCAGAGCGCCCCCTTTACATGGCTTACCTCAACCCGGCTTTAGGCCTGGAACCAACGGGCGGTGTTGCGCTCGTCGAGGGCCTTGAGGGTAGCGGCGGGATCGGCAACCTTCTGCAGGAACATCATGGCTGCGATGGCGTACGGCTTGTAGCTGGCCTCCTTGTACATGCCCACGCGGTGCATGTCGAAGACGTCGGCGTTGACCTCGCCGTGCTCGCAGGAGACACCGGAGATGTCGGCGGGCAGCGGATGCATAAAGATGGTGTCCTGGCCGTTGGCGGTCTTCTCCATGAGCTCGGTCGTGGAGCACCAATCCTGATGCGTGGCGTTCTGGGCGAGCAGCTCCTTCTCGAGCGCTGCGATGCCGGCGTCGTCGCCCTCGGCGTACAGGTTGGTACGCTTCTCCATGGCGGCAAACGGAGCCCAGCTCTTGGGAATCACGATGTCGGCGCCCTCGAAGGCCTCGGCCATGGTGTTGACCTGCTTAAAGGTGGTGCCGGACTCGGCGGCATAGGCCTTGGCGCGCTCGACGACCTCGGGCATGAGGTCGTAGCCCTCGGGGTGAGCCAGGGTGACGTCCATGCCAAAGCGGGGCAGCAGGCTGATCAGCGACTGCGGGCAGGACAGCGGCTTGCCGTAAGAGGGCGAATAGGCCCAGGTGACGGCAACCTTCTTGCCCTTGAGGTTCTCAAGACCGCCAAACTCGTTGATGAGGTAGAGCATGTCGGCAGAGGACTGCGTGGGGTGATCGGAGTCGGACTGCAGGGAGATGAGCGTGGGACGGTGATCCAGAACGCCGTCCTCGTAAGCCTGCTGGACAGACTCGGAGACCTCGGCCATGTAGGCGTCGCCCTTGCCGATGTACATGTCGTCGCGGATGCCGATGACGTCGGCCATGAAGGAAATCATGGTAGCGGTCTCGCGGACGGTCTCGCCGTGAGCGATCTGGGACTTCTTCTCGTCCAGGTCCTGCAGCTCAAGGCCGAGCAGGTTGGCGGCCTTAGAGAAGGAGAAGCGCGTACGAGTGGAGTTGTCGCGGAACAGGGAGACGGCCAGGCCCGAATCGAAGATCTTGGACGAAACGTTGTTCTCGCGCAGCTCGCGCAGAGCGTCGGCGACGATGTAGAGCGCCTTGAGCTCATCGGTGGTCTTGTCCCAGGTGTGCAGGAAGTCGCTGCCGTACATACCCTTAAAATCGAGGCCGTTCAGCTGCTCGACGAGCTCGGTAAACTTGGCGTCCATGGAAATGTCCTTTCTAAAGATGAAACGATCGCAATGAGTAGATGTGCTCCGGCATGCGCGTGTGGCTAGAACATGCAGAGCACCATGACGAGGACCCGCTACCGTTGAGGAAGCATAGGAGATAACGACCGCGGGCCCCAAGTCAACAGGAGGCGCCGGGGGCATAAACTGTCCCCGGCTCAACAAGATCGAGGAATGGGACTAGTCGATCTTGTTGTTGGTCAGACCGGCGCGGAACACGGTGGCATCGCCATCGGCCTGGCTCGGATCGTAGAGGTTCAGGGCAGCCACATACATGGCGGCAGCGGTGACCAGGTCGTCCTTGTAGGTGACCTCGTTGGGAGCATGAGCCTGAGACTCGGCACCCGGGCCAAAGCCGACGCAGGGGATGCCATAGCGGCCCTGGATGGAAACGCAGTTCGTGGAGAAGGTCCACTTGTCGCACAGCGGACGACCGGTGCGCTTGTCCATGCTGGGCTCGCAGCCGATGCGCTCGTCACCGAACATGGCCTTGTGGGCGTCGACGAGGGCCTTGACGTGCGGAGCGGTCTCCTTGTTGATCCACGTGGGGAAGTAAGCCTCGGTCTCGTAGACCTCGCCGGTCCAGGACGGACGGTCGTACATGTACATGGAGACCTTCACGTCGTCGCCGTACTTCTTGGCGGCCGGCAGGTTACGGATCTCGTCCAGGCAGGACTCCCAGGTCTCACCGGCGGTCATGCGACGGTCGATGGAGATGGCGCAGGAGTCAGCGACAGCGCAGCGGCTGGGGCTGGTGTAGAAAATCTGGCTGACGGTGCAGGTGCCGCGGCCCAGGAAGCGGGCGTCCTCGAAGTGCTCGGGGTTGTACTTGGGGTCGAGCATCTTGACGAGGCCCTTGATGTCGGTCGACTCGTCGCAGCCGTTGTTGTTGAGGGCGCGGACGTCGGCGATGATGTCGGCCATCTTGTAGATGGCGTTGTCGCCGCGGTCGGGAGCGGAGCCGTGGCAGGAGGTGCCGTGAACGTCGACGCGGATCTCCATGCGGCCGCGGTGACCGCGATAGATGCCACCGTCGGTGGGCTCGGTGGAAATGACGAACTCGGGCTTAATGCCGTCCTTGTTGTAGATGTACTGCCAGCACATGCCGTCGCAGTCCTCTTCCTGGACGGTGCCGACGACCATGATCTTGTAGCCCTCGGGGATGAGGCCCATGTCCTTCATCATCTTGGCAGCGTAGGTGGCAGAAGCCATGCCACCCTCCTGGTCGGAGCCGCCGCGGCCATAGATGATCTCGTCGGTCTCGTAGCCCTCATAAGGATCGGCATCCCAGTTATCGATGTTGCCGATGCCGACGGTGTCGATGTGAGAGTCGATGGCGATAATCTTGTCGCCCTCGCCCATAAAGCCCATAACGTTGCCCAGGCCGTCGACCTTGACCTCGTCATAGCCGAGGCTCTCCATCTCGGCCTTAATGCAGGCAACAACCTCACCCTCCTCGCAAGACTCAGAGGGGTGGGAGATCATAGCGCGCAGGAAGCGGGTCATATCAGCACGATGGGACTCAGCAGCAACCTTGATTGCGTCGAAATCGAGTTCTTTAGCCATTGTTCATAACCTTTCAAACGAAGGAATCTACCTGTGAGGTGGCGGAGCGATACCTATTTACTCCGCCCTAACGATTAGCAAGTGGGATATTCGCCTTCCCAAACAATGCGGCGATACTGGTCGGGATCGGTGTCGCCCTCGGTGGAGAAGCAGAGCACGGAGCTCGTCTTGTCCAGGCCGATGAGTTCCTTGAGCTCGGCGTACTCGGGATCGAGCATGAGGGTCTCGACCAGGCCGGTGGTCACAGCGCCGGACTCGCCGGAGATGACGCGCGGGTCGCCCTTCTCGGGAGCGCCCAGGGTGCGCATGCCGCGAGCGGTGACCCAGTCGGGGCAGGACACGAAAGCGGTGGTGTGGTTGCGCAGGATATCCCAGCCCAGGATGTTGGGCTCGCCGCAGCACAGGCCGGCCATGATGGAGGGCATGTCACCGTCCACGATGCGCGGATCGCCGTCGCCGGCGGCAGCGCCCTTGTACAGGCAGGCGGCAGGTGCGCACTCAACCACGACGAAGGTGGGCGGGTTATCGGGATACAGGTTGGTGAAATAGCCCACCACGGCGCCGGCGAGCGAACCCACGCCAGCCTGGACAAACACGTGCGTCGGGCGGTTGATGGCCATCTCGCGCAGCTGCTCGGCAGCCTCAGAAGCCATGGTGCCGTAACCCTCCATGATCCAGGACGGAATCTTCTCGTAGCCCTCCCAAGCGGTGTCCTGAACGATGACGCCGCGCTCGCAGGCATCGGCCTCGGCGGCGGCCATGCGCACGCACTCGTCGTAGTTGACCTCTTCGATGGTCACCGTGGCGCCCTCGGCGGCGATGTTATCGAAGCGGGGCTTGGTGGAACCCTTGGGCATGTGCACGACGGCCTTCTGGCCCAGCTTGTTGGCAGCCCATGCCACGCCGCGGCCATGGTTGCCGTCGGTGGCGGTAAAGAAGGTGGCCTGACCAAAGTCCTTGGCAAGCTGATCGGAGGTCAGGTAATCGAAGGTGCACTCGGCAACGTCCTTGCCGGTCTCGTCGGCAATGTAGTTGGCCATGGCAAACGAGCCGCCCAGAACCTTAAAGGCGTTGAGGCCAAAACGATAGCTCTCGTCCTTAACGCACAGGTTGGAAAGGCCCAGGCGCGCAGCCTGGCCGTCCAGGCGGGCAAGCGGAGTGACGGTATATTGAGGGAACGACTGGTGGAAGGCACGGGCCTTCTTCACGTGGTCGAGGCTCATGATTCCCAAGTGCTTGTCATCGCTCTTGGGCATCGTGTTGCCCGCCCACTGGATCTTATCGGCCATACGGTGAACTCCTTAAGTCCTCTCTTGCCGGCCCCCGCATACGCGTTTCAGCCCGATCCCATTCACACGACTGAACTTTTATGTGGATGCCAAACAAAAAGTTTGTTAGTAATGTTCTATCACACTTTTTGATTGGTATATCTAACGAATTGTTTGTTGCCGTAATCGGTACTTTTTCGCCGCCGAACGGTCATGAATTGCCTTGTTGATGGATTTGTTTGCGGTCATGTGTGGTTTATGGCACAGTGAGCCCAAACTAATTTTTAGGAAGGTACCCATGACCCCCGCACAGATTGAGTTTTACAAGCGCCTCGCACACGGTCTGGCGCTCCAATTTGGCCCCAACTGCGAAGTCGTCGTCCACGATCTGGAGACCGAGGACGTGGACCACTCCATCGTAGTAATCGAAAACGGCCACGTCAGCGGGCGCAAACTGGGTGACGGCCCCAGCCATATCGTGTTTGAGTCCATGCACGAGGGCGCCACCGATGTACACGACCGCGAGCCGTACCTCACTAAAACCACCGACGGTAAGCTGCTCAAATCGTCGACGATCTTTATCCGCAACGACGAGGGCAAGCCCGTCGGCATTCTGGGCATCAACTTTGACATTACGCTCATGAAGGCTTTTGAGCGTTCGCTCGACGCCTTTACCGGCACCGGCGGCACGGGCTATACCGAGCCCGAGCCCATTACCAAGAACATCGGCGACCTGCTCGAGGACCTGCTGCACGAGTGCGAGCAGTTTGTGGGCAAGCCCGCGGCACTCATGACCAAAGACGAGCGCATTCGTGCCATTGGCTACCTCGACCGTCGCGGCGCCTTCCTCATTTCCAAGTCGAGCGAGCGCGCCTGCGAGTTCTTTGGCATCTCCAAGTACAGCTTCTATAGCTACCTCAATGAGGCCAAGGCGGCGGCCGGCGACAAGTAGGCACTCGCCTAGATTGCCCCTCCCCTTTTGGGCGCGAGTTCTGGAAAGCGCGAATCCAAGACCGAGCCGCTTGGGAAGTTCCATATAATCGATGTCATTAGTATTTCGAAAGGATGGAACAGAATGGCGTTGAGCAAGGCATCATGCACCGGTCGCGGATTGATTCCGGCAATTGGTGGACATGTGCACCGCATGTTCGATGAGGGTGAAGACGACCTGTTTTCGCTGAGCCTTGACGACGTGATGGACGATCGCCCGTGGACCGCCGACGAACTCATGGGCGGCGGCGGGGCTCGCCCGTCAAGCCCCAATCCCGCACTTGCGCCTAAGTCCGTATCTACGCCGACTCCTGCGCAGCCGCCTGTTTCGACGCCCGCGCCTACGCCCGCACCCACTTCGGCGCCCACGCCCGCTCCCCGCCCCGCAAGCGACCCGTCCGAGACGGCGGCATTTCTCGCTGCAGCGACGCAGGGCAAATCGGCCGACAGCACCGTTATGTACAGCGCCCAGCAGTTGCCTGTTCCTGCGGCACGCAAGCCTCCGGTCACAAGGCTCGATGAGCCCGTTACCCATCAGGTTGCCCACGATTCCTGGGTTGCAGCCGATCTGGATGAGACCTCTACCGGCATGCCGGCGCTCGATGTTCCAGTTAACCCGCTTTTTGCCGCCAACACGAGCGCCGCGGGCTATGAGGGCGGTGCGGCATATTCCGATTATTCCGATGGCTATGCAGACAGCGATCGCATCGAGACCGAGGATTATGGCACCGCATCGAGCGATTATCTCAACGATCCGTACGCTGCCACGCCCGCACCGGAATATGACCCGGAGGCCGCGTCCGCGCCGGCGTATACCAAAAGCACGGGCGAAGAGCGCTTCGCCGATTATTACGCCGAGGAAAAGGCGCTGCGTTTCTCGGAATTTCCGCAGGCAGTCAAGGTTGCCTTTATCGCCATTATCATTGCCCTGCTCGGTGTCATTGCGTTTGAAGGATTCCAGCTGTTCCGCGGCCCCACCCAAGCGGAGTCGGAGACCCAGCAAAAAGAGGACGATAACCAGTACCTGGACATCAACACCCTCAAGGGCGACCCCAACGACGGGGACGACGAATAGCGAGAGCTGAAGGCAGCCGCAGGATCTCGCATTCAGCACCAGCTTCTAAGTGCTGTTTTGTCATCCATCTACACTTTTCCGAAGTTTTAAGGTGCCTATTTCGACACTTTTCCGTACTTTTACACGGCTGATTTCGACACTTTTCCGGATGAAAGCCAAATAATCACTTGGGAAACCAACGCCATCCGCGCGTCATTTCGCGGATGGCGCTTGATTTCTGTCCGTACACGTTGAGTCCGTACACGTTGATAGACTCCATCTTGCCCGCAAGGAGCGGGCGCGTTTTATCCAGAGTCGGGGTAGAGAGTTGGCTCCACGATCCCGACGCCAACCGGCCAAGAGGCACGGTGGCCCTGCCAACATTGATGAAAGGAGTCCGTATGGACAATTTCTCCGTGCGCAGTGAGCGCAACTTCCACAACCTGGCAGCCAAGCCAAAACGAATGCATCTTCTGGACGAGCCGAGCGGCTATGCCTCGGCCATGGTCAAGAACAGCCTCTCCCACCAGATGCGCTTCACGGTACAGAAGCTCGAGGAAGAGCTCTGCGCTGCTGGCAATCCGCATGTGCTACAGATTAAGTTGTTCGGAGACGATTTGCGTGAGCCGTCTAGCTGGAAGCTCTTTGCCGACGGCGCGTGCGTCGCAAGCGGCTCGGGCGACTTTGCCCGCGAGTGCTTCTGCGAGGGAGCTGAGGTGTTTCTGGACCTGTGTCGCGACGCCGTACGCACAGCCGAGCTGCGGCAGTGGAGCGAAAGGGAGTATGAGCTGTTGAGTGCGGCCCGCGGGATTGCGATGGTTTAGGCAGACAGACCAGACAGCTCGTCATACTGGTTGACGCTTCGATTCAAACAGCAGTGCGAAGTCGCGCTTACAGCCCTGCCATGCCAAACCGAATGGCGTTCTCAAAAGGCCTACCTCCCCTCCGCCTTCAGCCTCAGCAGCAGGTCGCCCAGCTCGGGGCACTTGCTGGAAAGGCGCGTCTGGGCTCGCTCGCCCCTCCCCCACCGCTGGCGGACTTCCTGGACGTGCGGGCTCACGCGGTAGTCCCCATCCATCACCTGCTTGAGCAGCTTGGCGGTCACGCGCGCATCGGCTAAGGCGCTGTGGGCGTGACCCGTCGACTCGTCGAACTCGATGCCAAACCACGTTGCCGCGTCACTCAAAGAGACGCACCCGTGGCTGCCCACGTCCATGATCGAAGTGTAAAACGCCTGCAGGTCGGCCCAGTCCGTAGGAAATGCGGAAAGGTCCATGTGCTTTGCCTGGCACTCGGTCATAAGCTGTCGATGATCCGCCCCGCTCCAGCAAACTATCTGGGCGGAGTAGCGACCGATCCAATCGCTGAGTCTTTTGATCACCACATAGAGCGGATCAGCCATCGCGGTGTCCACGGCCGATATCCCCGTAAGCTCGCGGACGGGAAACGCAACGCCTTCGGTAAATTCTGTCTGCACAAACTGCGAGAACTCGCCTATAACGTTGCCGCGGTTATCGAGCTTAACCGCGCCGACCTCGATAATCTCGTTGCGCAACCCGCGGCGCTGGCGCTGCCTTGGCACCGGCGCAAACTCAAAGTCCAGCACGATCTGGCGCGCAAAGTTCGTCGTATCGATAGCCGAGATACACGGCGTCTTTTTGTCTGGCACGGCGAGGGCCTTTCTCCGTCAGCTGCCGCCTGTTTCACAGGCAGCTACATTGCCGTAAGGATAGGCGCTCGTGCGGACATGAAATCGCCCAGCGCGGCTACCCGGCATCCTTGCGTAAAGCTGCGTTTTGAGATGGTCAGATCGCTGTTATTATCGAACATATATTCGTATTTATGGCTGCAGTTTGATAGACTGGTTATTGTTGACGGCAGTTCCATGTGCCGGGCAGCGCCCTCCATGCGACGGGAGGTGATGCCCATGACCGATCTGATTGATTTCGTGAAGCTCCTGACCGCTTTGGTCTCGCTCCTCGCGGCGCTTATCGGACTTTCCGAGGTACTTAAGCAGCGTACGAAGCAAAAGAAGAGGGGTCGACGCCGTTAAGGCATTGACCCCTTGAACTAAGTAACGGTGCTGCCCAGCTATCACCCTTGGGCTGCCGTCGACTTTATTCTACCCACGGTTGCCAGGTTTAACAAATGAATTTTCAGTAATGGAGCCTCGGAGCCCGCTCGCTCAACCACCTGGCCATCGGATTAGCCGGATTCTGAGACACGCCTTCCGTCCCAGGCCTCTACCGGAAAATGCGTCCCACCCTGAGGCTCGATTCTGGGACACGGTTTCCGTTTGAAGCCCCGATGGGAAAGCGTGTCCCGTTCCGAGAGCTCATTCCGGGATGCAGTTTCCGCTAGAGATGCCACCGGGAAAGCGTATCCCGTTTTGGAGCCGAATTCCGGGTCGTAGTTTCCGCCTGAGGGCCGATCCGGAAACGGCATCCCATTCTGAAGCCGAAATCTGGAACGCACTTTCCGCCAAAGGTCGCAAAAGGAAAGCACATCCCATTCCCAGCATCAAATCAGGACGCGCTTCATTATCCCCGCCCTCACATCTCGGCAAACGAGATCAGCTTGACGTCTCCCCTACTCTCCGCGGCATCCCGACATCCCTGCGTAAAGCCGCTTTTTGAGAAAAGTGCATAGCTTTTTCGTTGCCGTCTAAAGAGCTCGCTTCGGTGCACGAGCTTTTGCAGCACGTCTTCGCCCGCCGGTTCATTGCGCCATTTGCACTCCGCAAACAGCGCAGCGCCCTCGCCATCGTCAACAATCAAGTCGATTTCTTCCTGCGTATGCGTGCGATTGTCCGTCCCCCACCAGCGCCCGACGCTCGCCGGAACCACATCGAGCTGGCCCGCGCGCGCGAGTTCGTACACGTATTGTCTGCATATAAGCTCAAAGACCGTACCCATGTAATCCGATACGTGCGGCTCAATGCGCTTATACGCCATCTCGGCCATATCGTTTTGAATCAGCCCAATGTTCTGCGGAACAAACTTGTACCAGAACCTAAACATCTGGTCGCTCAGCAGATACACGGCTCGCTTATTGCTCGTCTCGTTTAGGGGCAGCTCGCGCTCGACAATCCCAAGCGACGCCAGCTTATCCACATAGCTCTTTACGTTGCTCGCAGGGATTCCCGTAGAGCTCGCAATCTCCGAG
>DBGBJN010000027.1:0-5415 GCA_048449885.1 Collinsella sp. | reverse complement strand
GTCGACAGGTCCGCCGTTCGGTAGAACGGCGGAACCACTATCGGCGAAATTCCAGCCGGCAAGGCGGTCCTTGGCGGTATCGATGTCCAGATAGTTCTCCTCGCCGTCCATGAGTCGCGTAAAGGCGGTAAAGAGATAGTGAGCATCGGTGGGGCCGGGCGATGCCTCGGGATGGTACTGGACCGAGAAGCACGGCGCATCGAGCAGCTGAATGCCCTCGGCGGTGCCGTCATTGAGATTCACATGCGTCAGGCGAATGCGGCCGAAACGCTCGTTCATCACGACCGGCGCGATACCGCGGCGCACCCAGACGCGCAGATCGTCATCGGCCGCGTGCTCGGCCTCGCCGCCCGAAAGCTCGGGGACAAGCTTGCCCAAGCTGGGGAACAACAGGCCAAAGCCGTGGTTTTGCGCGGTGATCTCCACACGGCGGCTGACCAGATTCATAACCGGCTGGTTGCCACCACGGTGACCGAATTTGAGCTTTTCCATCTGGGCGCCGCACGCCAAGCTGATCATCTGGTGACCAAGGCAGATGCCAAAAACCGGCACCTTGCCGATCAGCTGCTGCACCTGCTCGTAGGTCTCCACCACGGCATCGGGGTCGCCGGGGCCATTGGACAAAAAGACGCCGTCGGGATTCATGTCGAGCACCTCACTCGCGGGTGTATCCCACGGCACGACGGTGAGGTTGCAGCCAGCACGAACCAGGCCCTCCAGGATGCCGCGCTTGACACCGCAGTCGTAGGCGACCACTTTGTGGCGGGCAGGAGCGACAGGGGCAAGCGCAAAGTCATGCGTAGCGGGCAGGTCGCTCGCGGCAAAAGCGTGGGGCTCAGGGCAGCTCACGGTCTTGACCAGGTTCTCGCCGACCAGCGTAGGCGCGGCGGACAGGCGCTCGGCAAGCTCGTCGACGTCAAAGATCTCCGTCGAGATTATGCCCATCTTGGAACCGTTGTCGCGCAGGTGGCGCACGAGAGCGCGGGTGTCGACGCCCTCGATAGCGACGATGCCGTGTGCACGCAGGTACTCCGGCACGCTGACGGTCGAGCGCCAGTTAGAAGGCGTGGCGCACATGTCGTGGACGACCATGCCGCGCATGGCGGGAGCGCTCGCGGGGCGAGCGGTATCGCCGGGGAAGGCCGACTGGACATCGGTCTCGTCAATGCCGTAGTTGCCGATCTGCGGATAGGTCATGGTTACGATTTGGCCGGCATAGCTCGGGTCGGTCATGACCTCAAAGTAGCCCTCGAGCGACGTGTTAAAGCAGACCTCGCCGGTTGCGGTACCCTCGGCACCGCATGCACGGCCATAAAAAATGGTCCCATCCTCAAGATACAGGATGCAGGGACCGCAGGTGCCCTTGCTGGTTTTAGCCAGCATACGCTGGCACAGCTCGCTGGGCGCGACGGTGCGGGCGGCAGCGCCCGCAATATGGTTGTTCGCCATAGTTCTCCTTCCCGGTCTCACAGGACCGGCTTAAAGGTGTGTAGTTAGGCCTCGCGGTATTCTAACCGCAAGCATCGCCCATGGCATTAATTACATAGAATTGTTTACAAAATGATAATTATGACTTCCTGTGCATAATGATTTTTCTGGGACGGGGATTAAAAAATTATTCTGAGAGCAGGGCTTTGTCGCCAACTGCATACATGACAGAATGATTTTTTAATCCCCGTCCCAGAAAAATCATCCCGCGTGGGCTTGCGGCTCACGCGGGATGGCATCGTTCTATGTGGCTGCGGACTACTTTTGCTTGTCCTGCTCCAGCAGCTCGGACGGCGTGCGATCGGGCTTTCCGCCGCGGAAGATCTCTCGACCGTGCAGACGATGCTCAAGATCGCGCTCGGCCTGCTCCTCCGTGATCTTGGTCTGGCTCACCACCGGGTCCTCGATCAGCGATGAAACCGAGTTGACCTGTTTTTGAATGCGCTCGGCAATGGTGTCGTCCATGCTTACGATGCGCATCTTCCAGTCGATACTCGTGGCGTTGGACGAGCTCTTGGTCCAAACGAACGTCAGGATGGCGCTTTGGTGCCCCTGAGCAGGAAACATGCCAAAGAAGAAATCATGCTGGATCCTGCTGTCCTCGTCGATATAGGCGTGAACGTTATACACCACACGGTCGATCTTGTCGTTGAGCAGGGCGTTGGTTGCGAGCGCCGCCGCCTGAATCTGACCGTTGGACAGCAGCTCGAGCTCATTGGCAGAAGACGTGTCCAGCACCGTCACCTCAACCGTGCCCGTGCGCTCATCTGCCTCGTCGACGGTAAAATCGAGCGGGAACTGCGTAAAGCCATTGCCCCATTCAAGTCCACCCTTGAGCGCGGTCGAAACGGTATCCACCGAAACACTTTCGGAAAGGTTCGCGGTATTCAGACGTCGCATCACGCCGTAGCCAATCTGCATGCCCACAATCAGCACCAAAATGCCGATAACCACGGCCATGGCGGTCTTCGTAATGGTATGGCTCACCTGCGAGCCCGAAGGGTCGTCCTCGGACAGCGGGTCGATATGTTTTGCCTGGCTCGCGCGATCCTCGCTGCGCAGCCGCGCCAGCGTCGCCTTGTCGCCGCGCTTGACGGCGGCCTCTTTCTCGCGCATGCGCTCGGTGCGCTTTTTGGCGAGCGTAGGATCCAAGACGCCGGATGCATCGATTTCGGAGAATAACTCCGTCACTTCTTCCGGAGTCAAAGGGTTCTTATCAGCCATGATCTTCCTGTCATATCAATCAGTCGAGCTCGTGCGCACGCGCACCTTCGAACTGCATTCGATAGTAACGGGCATAGGTGCCGCCACGGGCGAGAAGCTCCTCGTGCGTGCCACGTTCCACAACGCGACCATGCTCAACGGTCGCAATCTCGTCAGCATGCTTAATAGTCGAGAGACGGTGGGCGATGATGATCGTGGTACGGCCGCGTGCCAGCTCTTCGAGCGACTCCTGCACCGCTTCCTCGCTCTCGTTATCCAGGGCACTCGTCGCCTCATCCAAAATAAGGATCTTGGGATTCTTGAGAAAAACGCGCGCGATGGCGACGCGCTGCTTTTGACCACCCGAAAGACGGCTGCCGCGCTCGCCCACCACGGTGTCGTAGCCTTGCGGAAGCGATTCGATAAAGGTATCAATATTGGCGCGGCGGGCCGCTTCGGCGATCTCTTCTGCCGTGGCGCCCGACTTGCCGTAGGCGATGTTCTCGCCGATCGTTCCATCAAACAGGTACACATCTTGCTGCACCAGGCCGATGGCACGGCGCAGACTATGCTGCGTCACGTCGCGCACATCCTGGCCGTCGATGCTAATGGAGCCGGCGGCAACGTCGTAAAAGCGCGGCAACAGCGAACAAGTCGTCGATTTGCCGCCGCCCGAGGGGCCAACCAAAGCAATGGTCTGACCGGGCTTGATGGACAGGTCCATGTGGTCGATAACAGGGCGTCCGTCGGCGCCGCGCTCGGCCAATTCAACATCCTCGTAGCTAAAGCACACGTCGCGGTACTCCACAGCACCAGCCGTCACCTGCAGATCCGCAGCACCCGGCTTATCCTGAATATCGGGGACAGTCGAGAGCACCTCATCCATGCGCTTAAAGCCGGCGATGGCTTTCTGATACGTCTCAGCCGAATTGACGAGCGTCTCGAGCGGCGTGCAGAACAGCGAAATGTAGAGTGCGAAGGTTGCCATATCGACCGCCTGCAGCTGACCCTGGGCAACGAGCCAACCGCCCAGCAGCACCACGATCACATAAAGCACTCCCGAGAGCAGGCCATACGTCGCGGTATAGACGCCCATGGCGTGATACATGTTCTCCTTGGACGAAAGGTAGCGATTGTTCGAGGCGCGAAACTTAGAGCGCTCGGTCTGCTCATTGGCAAAGCTCTTGACCACACGCATGCCCGCCAGCGAATCCTGCAGCTGCGCGTTGATGCCGCTAATCTTTTTGCGGTTATCGCTAAAGACCTCGCGCATGCGCATATTCTGCCAAAACATAATGACCGCGAACACCACCGTCACCACAGCCATGGCGAGTGCGAGCACCGGCGCGATGGTAAACAGAATCACAAACGAGCCGATGATCTCGATACCGCAGATAATGATCCATTCGGGCACGTGGTGCGCCGCCTCGCAGATATCGAACAGGTCATTGACCACGCGGCTCATCATGTCGCCCGAGCTGTTGCGATCAAAGTACGCAAAGCTAAACCGTTCGTACTGATCGAACAGGTCCTCGCGCATTTTGGACTCCATGCGCGCGCCCATCACATGACCCCAATAGCTCACAAAATAGCGGCAGGCGCAGCGGATGACATACATCAGCACCAGTCCCACCGCGATCATACCGAGCGCCTGCATAATAGCAGCCTGACCCTGAGTAAAGAGCCCGCCGGTCAGATTGCGCAAGATAATGGGGAACGCCAGGTCAATGGCGGCAAGCACCAGAGCACAAAGAGTATCAGCAACAAAAAGCCCCATCTGGGGCTTGTAATACGAAAGAAACCTCTTAAACATAGTCACCTTACGCGGTTTTACCAAACCGCGTTTCGTCTCGACGCTGCAAGTGCTCCATTTGGACAATCTGGCCTTCAATCGTCGGTCGCGTATATCCATACGCTTCCCTTCTCTTTTAGGCCACCTTGTCTCAAATGGAGCACTTTCGCTGACTTACACAAACCTGCGGGATCATCCCCGCTCGTTAAAGTTCCGCTCCACCCAAACGATGAGCAATGCTGTCGCAAGCCAAGGCACCCACAACGGTCTTGGCGTCTTCGATCTTGTCGTCGAGTACGGCGTCGATCAGCTCATGCAGTGGCACCAGGTCGACGTTGACAAACTCGTCATCGTCGGGGTCGGGCGCATCAAACTCGAGCTTGGTAGCCAAGTAGATGTGGATAATCTCATCGCAAAAACCGCAGGACGTGACAATCGACGTCAAAAAGCGAATACGACCAGCCCTAAAGCCGGTCTCCTCATGCAGTTCGCGCTTAGCGCAATCGAGCGGATCCTCGCCCGGGTCGAGCTTGCCGGCGGGAATCTCGACCGTCACGCGGTCGATGGCGGTGCGGTACTGACGCACCAGTACGATCTTGCCGCTCTCGGTCAGTGCCACAACGGCCGCCGCACCCGGATGGCGAACGATATCGCGGGCGCTGCGGTGACCGTTGGGCAGCTCAACCTCAAGACGGAGGACGTCGAGGATCTTGCCCTTCCAGGCGCACTCCTCCGAAAGAATCTTCTCGTGCAGCTCGGCATCGTGCGGGTCGTCGTCGCCCAGCACCAGAGCCGGCTCGTCAGCGACCTCGCCACCAGGCTCGCCCTCGGAGTGCCCATACATGCGGCTGTCCTCCTCGACGATCTGCGCATCTACGAGCTCTTCGTTCTTCTCGTCCATCCGTCTCATTCCTCTCGGACTTTAGGCATCC
>DBGBJN010000026.1:0-19939 GCA_048449885.1 Collinsella sp. | reverse complement strand
CAGCAAGCATGTCTATAAGACCTACCAGGCACTCGTGGATGGCCAACTGACCGATCGAGACTTGAACCACTCCGCCGCGGCATCGAGCTCGACGACGGCCCGTGCCAGCCGGCAATCTGTCGCATCATCAACGCGCGCGAGGCTGAAGCCGTGGCCCCGCAGGGTGTGAAGCCCGGTACCACCGCCGTGGAGGTCATCATCCGCGAAGGCCGCAAGAACCAGGTCAAGCGCATGCTGAGCAAGATCCACCACCCGGTGATCCGCCTGCACCGCTGCAACTTTGCCGGCCTGGAGCTCAAGGACGTGGCCAAGGGCTCGTGGCGCGAGCTCACCGACCGCGAGGTGCAGATCCTCAAGGCCGGCGGCATCCCGCCCAAGCAGGCGAGCTCCAAGCGCAACGGCGGCAAGCCCCAAGACACGCCTGCCAGCCGCACGCGTCACCACGGCAGCCATGGCTCAGCACCCAAGCGCAACACCTACCGCGAGCGCTACACGGGCTAGGCAAACCCGCCGCGCCCCAACGCCCGCGAACCATACCAGCACGTCAACCATCGAAAGGAAGCATTGCATGATCGTCGCCATCGACGGCCCCGCCGGATCCGGCAAGTCCACCATCGCCAAGGAGATCGCCCGTCAGCTTGGCTTTAACAAGCTCGACACGGGCGCCATGTATCGCGCCGTCACCTTCGCCGCACTCGACCGCGGCATCGACCTGGACGACGAGGCGGCCATCGACGCCCTCGCCGAGCAGATCGAGATTCGCTTTACCAACGGCACCGGCGAGGATACGCGCCTGACCATTGACGGCCAGGACGCTTCGGCCGCCATCCGCACCCCACAGGTGGACGCCAACGTCTCCAAGGTCTCGGCCTATCCGGGCGTGCGCGCCGCCATGCTCATCCATCAGCGCCGCGCCGCCGAGGACCGCGATATCGTGGCCGAGGGTCGCGACATCGGCACCGTCGTGTTCCCTAACGCGCAAGTCAAGGTCTTCCTGACCGCCGACCCGCGCGAGCGCGCCCGCCGCCGCGTGCTGCAGCGTCACCAAAACGACGCCCAGCCGCTCACGTTCGAGCAGCTCGAGGCCGAGGTCGACGAGACCCTCGACGCCCTTAAGCAGCGCGACAAGCTCGACAGCAGCCGCGAGGTCGCCCCACTCGTGCCCGCCGAGGACGCCGTGCACGTTGACTCCACCGCCCACACCATCGATGAGGTCGTCTCGATAATCGAGGACCTCATCAACCAAAGGAGGTAGCCCATGCGCCTGTTTAAGCAGACGCCCGAGGACTATTACAACACCCCGTATGCCGAGTTTCCCGCGCTCATCCGCGGCACCGTCTTCGTGGTCATGGCAATCCTTTGGGCTTTCTCCAAGCTCATGTGGCGCTGGAAGGTCGAGGACGCCGATCTGCTGTTTGAGCGCCAGGAAGGCCGCGGCAGCGTGGTCATCTGCAACCACACCTCGATGGCCGAGCTCTTGGCCGTGGAGACGGCGCTGTTCTTTGGGGGCCGCCGCATTCGTCCCATCTTTAAGTCCGAGTTCGCCAAGAGCAAGATTGTGCGCTGGGCCTTTAGCCGCGTAGGCGGCATCCCCGTGGAGCGTGGTACTGCCGATATGAAGTGCCTGCGCGCCGCCCAGCATGCGCTGCAGCGCGGCGAGGACGTTCTGATCTTCCCCGAGGGCACGCGCATCCGCTCGCGCGAGATCAAGCCCGAGGTCCACGGCGGTTTTGCGCTCATCGCTCAGATGGGCAAGGCGCCCGTTAACCCGCTCGCCATCTGCGGCTGGTCCGACATCACGCCCTCGGGCAAAAAGATCATGCGTCCCAAGAAGTGCTGGATCCGCGCCGGCAAGGCCGTCTCGCTTTCCGACGCACCGGCTGGGCTTAAGCGCACGGAGCGCCTGGAATGGTTTGAGTCCGAGGCCATGAACCGCGTCTACGCCATGCGAGACGAGCTGTGCGCCGAGCATCCGGGCAGGTTCTAGCCATGAGCGAGAACGTGACGAACACCACCGCGACTGTGTCCGGCCAGGCAACCGCGCCTACCATCGAGATCGCCGCCCACGCCGGCACTTGCTACGGCGTACAGCGTGCGCTCGATATGGCGCTGGCCGCTGCGCCGCAGGCAGAGGAGTGCACTCAAGTTCACACCTTGGGGCCGCTCATCCATAACCCCATCGTGGTGCGCGAGCTTGCTGAGGCAGGCGTCGGTCTGGCCGACACCTTGGACGACGCCGCAACCGGCACCGTGATCATCCGCGCCCACGGCGTGGTGCCGCAGGTGATCGATGCCGCTCGCGAGCGTGGCCTTAACGTCGTCGACGCCACCTGCCCTTACGTTAAGAAGGTCCACGTGGCCGCCGAGCGACTGGTGCGCGAGGGCTACCGCGTGGTGGTCGTAGGCGAGCCAGGTCACCCCGAGGTCGAAGGTATTCTGGGCCACGCCGGCAATGATGCGCAGGTCGTGAGCTGTGCCGCCGACGCCAACGCCTTGTCGCTCAAGGGCAAGATAGGCCTGGTTGTGCAGACCACCCAGACCGCGCAGAACCTCGCCGAGGTCGTGGCTGCCATCACCCCGCGCGTGCAGGAGCTGCGCGTGATCAACACCATCTGCGCCGCCACGAGCGAGCGTCAACAGGCAGCAGCCACACTTGCCAAACGCTGTGATTGCATGGTCGTCGTGGGCGGCAAGAACTCGGGCAACACCCGCCGCCTGGCTCAGATTTGCGCAGACGCCTGCGAGCATACGCATCACATCGAGGAAGCTTCCGAGATCCAGGCCGCGTGGTTTACCGACGCTCACCACATCGGCATCACCGCCGGAGCCTCCACCCCGCAAGAACACATCGAGCGCGCCGTCGAGCGCATCAAGGAGCTTTGCCGCTAATCATGGACCAGACCGTACCCGCATACGCCACCGAGGTGGCCGATTACGGGCGCAGCCGCGACCCCGAGCCGGGTGAGGGCGCGCTCGTTAAGAACGTGCGTCCCGAGTCGCCCGCATGGGATGTGGGTATCGAGCCGGGCATGCGCGTGCTCACGGTCAACGGCGAGCAGCTCACCGACATGATCGTATGGCTTTGGGAGGCCGACGATGATACCGTCGACCTCGAGGTTTTCGACCCACGCGACAACACCGTCACCTTCGTCGAGCTCGACCGCTTCCCGGGCGAGGACTGGGGCCTGGAGTTCGATGGCCCCATCTTCGACGACATGCGCACCTGTGTGAACGCCTGCGTGTTCTGCTTTATGACCATGCTGCCCAAGGGCGGCCGCTCCACGCTCTACATTCGCGACGACGACTACCGCCTGAGCTTTTTGCAGGGCAACTTCGTCACGCTCACGAACCTCACCGACGAGGACGTGCAAAACGTCATCCAACGCAACATGAGCCCTATGAACGTGTCGGTCCATGCCGTGAGCCCCGACGTCCGCCGTCGTATGATGGGCCGCAACGCCCAGCGCGGCATGGACGTACTCGAGGCCATCATGGCCGCCGGCATCGAGATTCACGCGCAGATCGTGTTGTGCCCCGGCATGAACGACGGCGAGGAGCTGGAAAAGACCCTGCGCTTTTGCGAGGAGCACGAGCAAATTACAAGCCTGGGCATCGTGCCGCTCGGTTTTACCAAGCATCAGAACCGCTTTAGCTGGTCATACAGCGACAAACCCGAGCTGGCACGCGAGACCATCGCCATGATCAGGCCCTTCCAGGATCGAGCCTTCGAGCGCTTTGGCCGCCACACCTTCCAGATGAGCGACGAATTTTATCTGGACGCCGGCATCGATCCTCCCGAGGCGGACTTTTACGACGGTTACCCGCAGTACTACGACGGCATCGGCATGATCCGCTCGTATCTGGACGAGACCGACGACGTGCTCGCTGCCGATGCCGAGCGACTGGCCCGCGTCCGCGAGGCCATCGCCGCCCGCAGCCAACACCTGCTGTGCCTCTCGGGCGCCAGCGCACGCGACACGGTGGCCCGCTTTGTGGAATCGCCCAAGGGACTCGCCGGCACTGTCACGGCCATCAAGAACCGCTACTTTGGCGGCAACGTGGACGTGACCGGCCTCATCGTCGCGTGTGACATTCTGGAGCAGCTGCCGCAGGACCTCTCGGGGGTTATGCTCTTTGTGCCTAAGCTCATGTTCAACGCTGACGGCATGACGCTTGACGAGTATCATCGTGACGATTTACTCGCAAGCCTTACCAGTCGCGGCGCCGAGGTTCATGTGGTGTCGACCATGCCGCATGAGCTGCTCGATACCCTGGAGCACATCCTTGGCATTGTGCCCGCGGACTCTAACATTTCCACTGACCCTACCCATTAAAGGAGTGCAGATGAAACCTATCGTCGCCGTCGTCGGACGCCCCAACGTGGGCAAGTCCACGCTCGTTAACCGCCTGGCCCAGACCTCGGACGCCATCGTCCACGAGTCCCGCGGCGTCACGCGCGACCGCTCGTACCACACGGCCGATTGGAACGGCCGCGAGTTCACCATCGTCGACACGGGCGGCATCGAACCGCTCAAGAGCGATGACGTCTTCGCCACGTCCATTCGCGACCAGGCCCTCGCCGCCGCCGAGGAAGCCGCCGTCATCCTGTTTGTGGTCGACGGCCGCACCGGCGTCACCGAGGAGGACGAGTCGGTCGCTCGCATGCTCAAGCGCTGCGACAAGCCGGTCTTTCTGCTGGTGAACAAGCTCGACAACCCTGATCGAGAGAACGACAGCATCTGGGAGTTCTATTCGCTCGGTATCGGCGAGCCCACGCCGCTCTCGGCCCTGCACGGCCACGGCACGGGCGACCTGCTCGACGACATCGTGGCCCTGCTTCCCGAGGAAGAGGACGAGGTCGCCGATGAGTTCCCCGACGCGCTGAACGTCGCCATCATCGGCCGCCCCAACGCCGGTAAGTCTTCGCTGTTCAACCGAATCCTGGGCGCCGACCGCTCCATCGTCTCGAACATCGCCGGCACCACGCGCGACGCCATCGACACAGTCGTCGAGCGCAACGGCAAGCACTACCGCATGGTCGATACCGCGGGAATCCGCAAGAAGAGCACCGTGTACGAGAACATCGAGTACTACTCCATGGTCCGCGGCCTGCGCGCCATCGACCGCGCCGACGTGGCGCTACTCGTCGTCGACGCCTCCGTGGGCGTTACCGAGCAGGACCAGAAGGTCATGGGCTTGGCCATCGAGCGCGGCTGCGCCATCGTTGTGCTGCTCAACAAGTGGGATCTGCTCGACGACGACCGTAAGCGCGAGGCCTGCATGGAGACCATCGACCGCCGTCTAGGCGTCATGGCTCCCTGGGCCCAGTACCTGCGCATTTCGGCCCTGACCGGGCGCAGCGTCGAGAAGATCTGGGCAATGGTCGACGCTGCCGAAAAGACGCGCTCGCAAAAGATCAGCACCTCGCGCCTCAACACGTTCCTCACCGACCTGCGCGAGTTCGGTCATACCGTGGTGGACGGCAAGCGCCGCCTGCGCATGCACTACGTGACCCAGACGGGCGTCAACCCGCCGACGTTCACGTTCTTCGTCAACCACAGCGACTTGGTCAACGACACCTACCAGCGCTATGTGGAGAACCGCATGCGCTCGACCTTCGACTTTGCCGGCACGCCCATTCGACTCTTCTTTAGAAAGAAGGAGCAAAAGGATGCATAATCCGATTCTGCTGACCGCCATCTGCGCCGTGGTCTCGTTCTTTATCGGAGCGATTCCGTTTGGCCTGATCTTGGGCCGCGTGTTCAACCACACGGACATTCGCAAGGCGGGCTCCGGCAACATCGGCACCACCAACGCGCTGCGCGTGGCCGGCCCCAAGGTGGCCGCGCTCACGCTGCTGCTCGACTGCCTTAAGGGCGCCATCTGCGTCCTTATCGCGCGTCCGCTCATTGCCGACTTGGGCTATGGCTTCCCCGTGAGCATTATGGCCCCCGGCGCCGCCGGCGACTGGATGCTCGGCGTCATTTGTCTGGCAGCGGTGTGGGGCCATATCTTCTCGCCCTACCTCAACTTCCATGGAGGCAAGGGTATCGCCGTGGGTCTGGGCGTTATTCTCGCCTGGTACTGGCCCATTGGTCTGTCGCTGCTGGGCATGTTTATCGTGGCCGTCGCCATCACCAAGTATGTGTCGGTGGGATCGCTTGCCGCTGCCATCGGCCTTCCCATCGCTGCTTGCGCGGTCTTTCCGTACAGCAGCCTGGGACTTAAGTTTTGCATGGCGATGATCGGCATCACCGTGGTGTGGGCCCATCGCGCGAACATCAAAAAGCTCATGACCGGTAAGGAGTCCAAGCTCTCGTTTACCAAGCGCGTCACCGAGCCCGACGATAAGTAGGAGAGAGTCATGAATGTTGCGCTAATTGGCTCTGGCTCCTGGGGAACCGCCGTCGCCGGCCTTGCCGCCGCGCGAGCCGAGCGCGTGACCATGTGGGCCCATGGCAAGCAGACGGCCGCCGGCATCAACGGCGAGCACCGCAACCCGCGCTATCTGGTGGACTACGTGCTGCCGGAAAACGTTGTCGCTACGACGGACCTGGCCCAGGCGCTTGACGGCGCCGAGGCCATCATCTTTGCCGTGCCCTCCACGCACCTTCGCAGCGTGTGCCACCAGGCCGCGCCCTTTATCGCCGCCGATACCCCGGTGCTCTGCCTCACAAAGGGCATTGAGCCCGAGTCCGGCCTGCTCATGAGCGAGGTCATCGCCAGCGAGATCGGCAACGAGGCACGTGTCGCGGCTCTTTCTGGCCCCAACCATGCCGAGGAAATCTGCCGCGGAGGTCTTTCTGCCGCCGTCATCGCCAGCGAAGATCCACAGATAGGGGAGACCTTTAAGGACCTGCTTCTGTCAACGGCCTTCCGCATCTACCTGTCGCAGGACATGACCGGTGTCGAGGTCTGCGGCGCCATGAAAAACGTAATCGCCATCGTGTGCGGCATCTCCGCCGGCACCGGTGCGGGCGACAACACGCTCGCCCTTATCATGACACGCGGCCTGGCAGAGATCAGCCGTCTGGTGCACGCCCGCGGCGGTCAAGCTATGACCTGCATGGGACTTGCCGGCATGGGCGACCTCATTGCCACCTGCACCTCGGAGCATTCGCGCAACCGCACCTTTGGCTACGAGTTCGCTCATGGCGTGTCGCTCGACGAGTATCAGACGCGCACGCATATGGTGGTCGAAGGCGCCGTCGCGGCCCGCAGCGTCAGCGAGCTCGCCCGTTCACTGGGCGTAGACATTCCGCTCACCTTTGCCGTGGAGCAAACGCTCTACAACGGTGTTACTTTGGATAGGGCACTCGAGATTCTTACCGATCGCGTCCCTTCTCAAGAGTTCTACGGACTCACCGACTAACGCAGAAAGGCTTCTACCATGGGTTCCATTAAAATCGCTCCGTCCGTCCTTTCGGCCGACATGGCCAACCTCAAGGGCGAGCTCGACAAAATCGCCGGCGCCGACTACGTGCACTTCGACGTTATGGACGGTCACTTTACCGGCAACCTCACCTTTGGCGTTGACATCCTCAAGGCCGTCAAGCGCTCCACCGATGTACCGGTCGACGCGCACCTGATGGTGTCGAACCCCGACGAAACGGTCGATTGGTACGCCGACGCCGGTGCCGACATGATCACCGTGCACTACGAGGCCTCCACGCACCTGCACCGCACGCTCACCCATCTGCAGCAGCGCGGCGTCAAGGCCGGCGTGGTGCTCAACCCCGCCACCCCCGTGTGCGTACTCGAGAGCATCATCGACGTCGTCGATATGGTGCTGCTGATGAGCGTGAACCCCGGCTTTGGCGGCCAGAGCTTTATCCCCGGTACCATTGCCAAACTGCACGAGCTCAAGGCCATGTGCGAGCGCCACGGCGTTTCGCCCATGATCGAGGTCGACGGCGGCATCTCTTCCAAGAACATCGCCGAGGTTGTCAAGGCTGGTGCCAACGTTCTCGTGGCCGGTTCCGCCGTATTTAAGTCCGAAGATCCCGCCGCTGAGGTTGCGCTGCTGCAGAAGCTGGGCAACGAGGCTGCACAGGAGGCATAAATCCTTATGACCGCAGGTCAAAACCGCATACCCGTGAATCTTGACTATGCCGCCTCGACGCCCATGCGCGCCGAGGCGCGCCTTGCGCAGCGCGAATACGACGACAGCGAGCTTGCCGGCGTCAACCCCAACTCGCTGCATTCGCTCGGCCGCAAGGCCGCTGCGCGCCTTGAAGTCGCGCGTCGCGAGATTGCCCGCAGCTTTGGCGAGCGCGTCCGTCCGTCCGAGATCATCTTGACCAACGGCGGTACCGAGGCAAACCAGCTGGCGCTCCTCGGACTTGCCGAGGGCGCCCGTCAGCGCGATCGCAAGCGCGACCGCGTGATCGTGTCGGCGATCGAGCACGATTCGATTCTGGACAACCTGCCGCTGCTGCGTGCCGCTGGCTTTACCGTCGACCTGGTGCAGCCCTGCCGCGCGGGCTACATTGAGCCTGCCGCGCTTGTCGAGCTGTTAGGCGACGACGTGGCACTCGTGAGCATCATGGTTGCCAACAACGAGACCGGCGTGGTGCAGCCCATCCGCGAGCTTGCCGCGGCCGCGCATACCGTGGGTGCCCTGTTCCACACCGATGCCATCCAGGGGTATCTGCATATTCCGCTCGATGTCACCGAGCTGGGCGTCGATGCTATGTCCGTCGCCGCCCATAAAATTGGCGGTCCTGTGGCATCCGGCGCGCTCTACCTTAAGAACCGCACGCCGCTGCGCCCGCGCATCTTTGGCGGCGGACAGGAGGCCGGTCGTCGTGCCGGCACGCAGGACCTGCGCACGCAGCTTGCCTTTGCCGCTGCCGCCTCCGCGCTGTTGCCGACCGTGGCCCAGGAGCGCGCGACGCTGCAGGCCTTGTCCGACAAACTCTACGCCACGCTTACGGCTCATCCGCGTATTCATGCCACCATGGGCGACTACGTACAGGCCGATCGCCTGCCGGGCATGGTATCGATCTACGTCGACGGCATGGACTCCGAGGAGCTCATCGTCAAGCTCGACGCCGCCGGCTTTGAGGTTTCGGCCGGCTCGGCGTGCTCGAGCGGCAGCATGGACCCGAGCCACGTGCTCAGCGCAATGGGCATTGGTCGCGAGCAGGCGCTAGGCGCACTGCGCATCTCCTTCGATGACCGCGTGGACCCGGCTGACCTGGACGACTTTGCCCAGACGCTGCTCTCGATCGTAGGTGCTGCATGATCGTCGCCGAGCTTGAACGCGCGCTGCTGGCGCGCTACCCCAAGGCGGACGCCGAGAGCTGGGATCATGTAGGGCTCTCCGTGGGAGATCCCGCTGCTGAGATCATCGGTGTTGCCTGCGCGCTCGATGCGACCGAGGCTAATGTTCGCCGCGCGCAAGAAGCCGGTGCCAACGTGCTGCTGACGCATCATCCCATATACATCAAGGCGCCCGAGGCCTTTTGTCCGGCGGATGCCACACGCCCCCAATGCAGCGCGGCGCTCTACGAGGCGGCCCGTTGCGGCGTGAGCATCATATCGCTCCACACCAACCTGGACCGTTCGCACGAAGCCCGTGTCTGCCTGAGCAAGCTGCTGGGTGCCGCACCCGTGAGCTCACTGGAGTACGTGGACGACCCCGAAGCCACCGGCCTGGGCGCGCTTGCGACGCCCAACGACCCGTGCACGCTGCGCGATCTTGCCACCCGTGCTGCCACGGCCTTCGGCAGCGACCCGCGTGTGTGGGGCGAAGCCGATCGCCCGTGCCGCACCGTCGCCATTTTGGGCGGCTCCCTGGGCGACTTTGGAGAGCTCGCCATCGCCGCGGGCGCGGACGTTGTCGTGACGGGCGAGGCGGGCTACCACGTGACGCAAGACCTTGCCTTACGCGGGCTGCCGGTGATCTTGCTCGGTCACGACCGCTCCGAAGAGCCGTTCGTTGATATATTGATGAACTCTGCAGTTGACGCCGGGGTCGACCCCCGTCATGCGATTAAAATACTGAACCCTTGCCAATGGTGGACTGTGACAAAAGGAGAGAACTTATGAGCGCCGGCGCTACGCTACTCAAGCTGCAACAGATCGATTTGGAGCTCGCCCGCAACAAGAGCGAACTTGCCAATATGCCGGAGCTCAAGGAGCTCGCTTCCAAGCGCAAGACCTATGTGAAGCTCAAGTCCGAGATGACCAAGCTCTACGCCCAGCGCAAGGATCTTGACATTGAGCTCGACGATCTCAACACCACCGAAATTCAGACCAACAACGCTATCGAGGCTGCCAAAAAGCGTCACGTCGACGGCTCCGACTACCGCGAGGTTCAGGACCTGGAGAATGAGCTCGCCACCTTGGCCAAGCGTCTGGACAAGATTGAGCACACCCGCAAGGACGTCGTTGTCGCCCATAAGGAGGCGCTCGACCGCGAGACCCGCGCGCAGGCCATCATCGCCAAGTTCGAGGAGGGCGTGAAGGCCGATACCAAGGCCGCCCGCGCCAAGGCTGCCGACCTGCAGGCTCAGATTGACGCCGCCACGAAGGAGCGCACCGCGCTTGCTGCCACGCTGCCGGCCGACGTTCTCACCGACTACGAGCGTCTGCTCAAGCAGTTCCGTGGCCTGGCCGTCGAGACCATCCAGGGCAATATCCCCACGGTTTGCCACACCGCGCTGCAGGCATCGTCCATGAGCGACCTCAACCACGACGGTAGCGAGATTACGCACTGCCCGTACTGCCACCGCCTCCTGGTACTCCCGAGCAAGGAAGCCTAGCGATGACGGCGGCATCCAACAATTCAATGCAACTTGAGGGAAAAACGATCCTGCTGGGCATTACCGGCGGGATCGCCGCCTATAAGTCGTGCAATATCGTGCGCCTGCTGCAAAAGCGCGGCGCGCGCGTCAAGGTCGTTATGAGCGAGCATGCCGCGGAGTTCGTGGGGCCGCTTACCTTCCGCGCGCTCACCAACGAGCCCGTTGCCGTGGGCCTATTCGACGATCCCTCCGACCCCATCCACCACATTTCGCTGGCGCAGGAGCCCGATCTGGTGGTCGTTGCGCCCGCGACGGCCAATATCATCGCCAAGATGGCAAACGGCATCGCCGATGACCTTATCTCCACCACGCTGCTTGCGACGCCGCGACCCATTGTGATCGCACCCGCTATGAACAACGGCATGTGGAAAGCGCCGGCTACACAGGCCAATATGACCACGCTGCGCGACCGTGGCGTCCGCGTGGTGGGACCCGGCAGCGGCTACCTTGCCTGCGGCGACGTGGACACGGGACGCATGAGCGAGCCCAAGGACATCGTCGAGGCTGTCTTTGAGGTGCTCAACCCCGCGCCTCAGAATCTGGCGGGCAAGCGCATCGTCATCACCGCTGGCCCCACGCACGAGCCGATCGACCCCGTGCGCTTCATCGGCAACAGGTCGTCGGGCAAGATGGGCATCGCCCTGGCGGGGGAGGCCGCACGCCGCGGCGCTGCGGTCATGCTCGTGTTGGGACCGACATCGCTCGATGTGCCCCGCGGCGTGGAGTGCGTGCGCGTGCAGACCGCCGCAGAGATGCTCCAGGCGGCGCTGAGCGCCTTCCAGACGGCCGACGCGGCCATTTGCGCGGCCGCCGTTGCCGACTATACCCCCGCCACCCCTGCCAACCATAAGCTCAAAAAGTCCAACGAACGCTTGGATCGCATCGAACTGGTCGAAACGGTCGATATTTTGGCCGAGCTCTCGCGCCAGAAGGGCGAGCGGTGCGTGATCGGATTTGCGGCCGAGACCGATAACGTTGTCGAGTACGCCGAGCGCAAATTGGCCCGCAAGGGCTGCGATGCTATTATCGCCAACGATGTCTCGCGCGCCGATTCGGGCTTTGGAACCGACACTAACATGGCCTGGATTGTGAGCACAACGGGTACGCAAGAGCTTCCCGTGCTAACAAAACCCCAGCTCGCAGATACAATTTTGGACTTGCTTCAAAATTTATAAAAAAGTTCTTGCACAAGGCTAAAGTTTCGGGTTAATATACTCCCTGTTGCGAGCGAGAGCAGAGCAACAAACAAAAGCTTCGGGACGTGGCGCAGCTTGGTAGCGCACTTGACTGGGGGTCAAGGGGTCGCTGGTTCGAATCCAGTCGTCCCGACCAGAAGTTTGCAGGTCAGGCACGTAGTGCCTGACCTTTTTTGTTTTAAACAATTGCTTAATTTTGATTAAGCAACAGGGTGCCAAAAATCTACCTACGCGATAATCGCCTTTTGCGGCTACATGCGCGTTTTGCACACGCTTGAGCCGATTTAATAACGCGATATGAATCTACATACGCGTAGCTGGTATACAGCCGAGTGCGGGCTGTATTTATCGCGGCGATTTGCACAGATATAACAACTGTAACGAACAAGCGTATCGCTGAATTTATTCCAGTAGTTCACTTGATCGGTGGACAAGTGGGCTGTTGCAACGAAATGCCAAGCAAGATGGACTCTATACGAGGACGCCGCAGAGGTTATGGCGGGGGAGTGTTGCAGGCGCTCTGAGAGCCGCTGTATGCTCCCAATTTTCCGCAACCCGATTACCTGTGCCGCGAACCTAAAAATGCTCGAACGCTTGCCAAAAGAAGAGCCCGCACGGGGTGGCGCGGGCTCTTCACTAGACATGCTAGAAGACAGGCCAGAAGCACCAAGCAGGGCAGACGCAAAGCGAGCACGTCGCGGAGTCGCCGTGCGACGGACTGCCGCCGCTGTAGACACGGAGGAAGTACGCAGAGTCACTCGGATCCACCGAACGCTCCCACAAATAGCTGTCAATCGAGATGGCAGCGTTGCCCGAATCGGACTCCGTCACCTTGCCCTTGAAGGCCTCGTACTGGGTTCCTTCGGATGAGATCCAGGGATAGTAGGACGCATAGCGGGAGGTGGTGACGAGTTCGGAATAGCTAAGAAGGAACAGCTTGTCGGAAGTTGCGGTGATGGCGACGTCCTTGTACTCCTTGCTACCACCGACGTTGTTCGTGAGCTTCCTGACGCTCTTCACCTTTGATTGGAAATCCACCGGCATGAGGCTCCAGATCTCACCGGAGTTCATCTTCGCGCGAAGCTCGGATTTCTCCCAGCCGCCGGCGTTGGTTTTGGTCGCGTTCACGCGGGACTTGATGCCTGTCGAGGTGGTGAGGAACGTCAGGCCCGCCTTGCCCGAAGCGTCAGCCAAATCGTCATGGTTGATGCCGATGATCTTGTACTCGAGCGTCTGGCCATCGGTCAGCTTCATCGAGAACTTTGTCCCCGCATCCATGGCGGCCTTCGCCTTGGCGTAGGCGATAGACGATGTACCGTTCTTGGCGATATCCTCGGCCACGGCCTCCTGCTCGTCCAAGGTCCAGTCCTTCGCGTCCTTGGCGATAGCCGCCTGTACGGTCGCGGAAGCGGACCCGCCGGATGCCCCACCGCCCCCGACGCCACCGGTAGTCCCATTGTTCACCGTGTTGCCGACTAGGTTGAACTGGTTTCGAATGGCGCCCGCCACGCCGGGTCCCGCGAACACGATGACCAGGCCGATGACCGCGATGATCAGGACGTACTCGATATTGACTGCCCTCGGAGAAGAGTACCTCTAGGAGATACCCCCCCCCCGAAGGTCAATTGCCGCTGCATGCATTTGCGACACTCCCTTCGCTCAGGGTTTGCAATACGAGCCGAGCGTAGGACTATTCCAAAATTCTGCTCCGGTCTTGCCGCAGCGGCAACGATGACAGTAGGGGAGAGAACCGAGTGTCTTGAATGCAGTCAATTGCCCTCTCGAAGTCCTCGCACGGCTGCACCTTGTCGATATGGAGGCGATTGTAGGTGCCCCCCCCTGTACCGCCCAATGTTTGACAATCTTGCTCGAGTTTCCCGCGCAGGGTCCGGCAGCTGAACCAAAGGCATAAAAACGCGCAGCTATAATAACGCTCGTATGAGAAACAACGCGATTCGAGCCGTCTATTCGCCTACGAGAAAGAATCGTCCATGAGCATATTCGACAAAGGGTTCGACCCGCTGCAGGAGATTCAGAAGGCCACTAAGGCTGCCGGCGAGGCGACGGCCAGGATTGCCGAGGGGGCATCTGGGATGGCGGTCGCGGCAGGAGCTGCGATTGCAGATGCAACGACGGCGACGGGAAAAGCAGCGAGCAAGTTTGCCGAGGGCGCCACCGGGGCAGCGACAGCAGCGGGTGCTGCGGTCGCAGGGGCGGCGGACGGCGTGAAGGCCGCCCTCGACGAAAAAGAGGCCGAAAGACTCGATGCGGAGAAGGCGGAGTACGCGCCCAAGGTACAGGAAGCCCTGAGGGCGATTGAGGGCACCCGCGCACAGGGGCTACTCGGCTCATTCCAGGATTCTCCGCTTCCGTTGACGGAAGCCAATGCCGCCAAGGTGAAGTCAACCTTCCCGATACCGAGGGAGCAGACCGTTATCTGGGCCGACGCCGAATTCGACCTCAGGCCCAGCGGTATCGCCATGACCGAAAAGGGCGTCTACATCAAGGCAGATGCCGACGCGTTCGCCGTCCCGGGGAAGGAAAAGAGACAGTCTCGCCTTTTCTACTTCGAGTGGGCGTACTTCGAGCCCGGCTCCTTCGCCTCCGACGGTGAAGGCAACCTTGCGCTCACCGTCGACGAAGCGTGCCGGGGCCAGTTCGTATCCCGCTGCCAAGCGCTCCGCGACCTCGAGGATGACCACGCCGCCGACATCGACAGCGAGCTTGCCACGGCGGGCGATACGGCGGTCAAAGCCGCGGCAGTCGCGGCGGCGGCGACCATCAACAGCAACGGGGAGGTCTTCATCGAGCAGCGGGCCGCGGTCAACAACCCTGCGGGCCACGGAGAGCTTGCCGAGGAGGCCAACAACATCATCGACAGGCTCCAGGGCCACCAGGCCGAGATTCTGGGGAGGGACAACGCGAAGAACGGCCCCGACCGAAGCGTCGACGGCGTTCTGATCCAGACCAAGTACTACAAGACGGCACGCGGCTCCCTCGAAGCATGCTTCGATCCGAGCAGCCATCAGTATCGCTACCTCGCGAAAGACGGCACGCCGATGCAGCTCGAGGTCCCGAAAGACCAGTACGAGCAGGTGCTCCGCGGCTTTGAGAAGAAGATTAGCCAAGGCAAGGTTCCCGGCGTCAGCGACCCCAGGGACGCCGAGAAGATCGTCCGCAAAGGCAAGCTCACATACGACCAGGCGGTGAACCTCGCCAAGCCGGGAACGGCGGATTCGCTGAAGTATGACGCCGCGACCGGCGCGGTCACATGCTCCTGCGCATTCGGCCTGTCGTTTCTGGCGACGACGTTCATGGCGTACAGGGAGACCGGGGACATCACCGGCGCCGTCCAGGCGGGCATCGCCGCCGGCGTCCAGGTATTCGGCCTGTCCTTTGCCCAGCATATGGTCGTCTCGCAGCTCTCCAGAACGGGGCTTTCCAACGCTTTGATGGCGCCCAGCCAGGCGGTGGTCGGCAAGCTCGGATTCAAGGCGTCCGCAACGATCGTCAACGGCCTGCGCGCCCTCACGGGCAAGACCGCCATCAGCGGAGCGGCCGCCTCCAAGCAGCTTGCGAAGATGCTAAGGGGCAATGCCGTCTCGGCAGCGGTGACCCTCGCCGTGTTCTCAGTCCCCGAGACCTACAAACTCCTCCAGGGCAAGGCAAGTGGCGCCCAGTACGCCCAGAACATGGCATGCCTCGCCACCTCGATCGCCGGGGGAATCGCCGGCGCCGCTGCAGCAGGAGTCGCGGCGGCGAAGGTCGGCGCCGCGGCCGGAACGGCGGTGTCGCCCGGCGTGGGGACCATCGTCGGCCTCGCGGGCGGCATGGTCGTCGGAACGGTCGGCACAGCGGCCGCGGGCGTAGTCGGCGGGATACTGTTCGAGGGCGACAGCGCGTCTTTTGGGCGGTACTTCAACGCCATGGTGTCGTGCATGGCGTTGAAGTACCTGCTCGACGGACGTGAGATGGACGAGCTGCTTGCTGTCCTAAACGGCGTAAAGCCGGAAGAGTTCAAGACACTGATGGAGGAAACGCTCCCATCGCAGTTCCAAGAGGCGAAGATCCGAGCATTCCTTGTCCCGATGTTTGATGAGATCGTGTCGCGCAGAGAGCGCTTCGCGCTTCCCACCAGCAGGCAGATTTCCGACGCCCTTGTCAAGTTCGAGCAGGATGCCGAGGAGAAACCGACGGCTTAGCACGTTGCGGTCAACGGAATCGACGAGTTTGGCATTCCTTGTATTCTTCCAGTTCCTCGAATCGCTTTCCGGGGAGTCGGAGTTGACTGCGATCTCGCACATCGCCATGGTCGCTCCCGTCAACGCCGTGATCGAAGTAAATCCATTATCCACCCGTTGGGAATGCCCCCAGCTTTATAAATCAAGAAGGGGAGAACAAGGAAATCCCCGAGAGCCTTCTTAGCACTCAATGCGCTCTTGATTGGATCAGATGTACTATTGAGGTCGAATCGTACCAGAAGCTACCAGAAGAAAAGCCCCTGCAGAATGCAGGGGCTTTATGGTAGATGTAGATGGAGCTAGAAGCAGAAAGCAGCTTTAAGGAAGCTAGTTCCCAGAGAAAAGACTTTTCCAGTCCAGTATTCATACTGATAACCACCCGAATCTGGGTCGCTACTATTGCTGTATATCTCTGTCTGGCTGATAAGGAAGAACTTGTCCTTAGTGGTGATTCTTGCATTGTCCTCGACTGTTTCTTTAGAAACACTCTTGATTCCTTTTCTCAAATCAGAGGGCAATAACTTCCATAAATCGCCTGAATTTAAACGCTGACGTATCTCAGCTTTTCCCATCCTTGTCCATCGTTGTTACGGATGTAGTGATATCCGTAGTTTTCAAAGGATCGAGATTCACCCCAATATGTCAAACCCGCCTTGCCCGAGCCGTCTGCAAGGTCGTCGTGGTTGATGCCGATGATACGGTAGGCCATGGTGTCACCGTTCGTCAACTTGACCGACCAAGTTGTCCTCTCATCCATGGCGGCCTTGGCCTTGGCGTAGGCGGGCGACGCCTCGCCCTTCGCGGCGATGTCCTCGGCAACCGCCTTCTGCTCGTCGAGCGTCCAGTCCTTCGCGTCCTTGGCCACCGCCGCCTGGACGGTCGCGGAATCGGCCCCTGTGGAGCCTCCGCCGGACGCGCCGCCCTCGACGCCGCCGGTCGTCCCATTGTTCACCGTGTTGCCGACCAGGTTGAACTGGTTTCGGATGGCTCCCGCCACGCCGGGTCCCGCGAACACGATCACCAGACCGATGATCGCGATGATCAGGACGTACTCGATATTGACTGCCCTCGGAGAAGAGTACCTCTAGGAGATACCCCCCCCCGAAGGTCAATTGCCGCTGCATGCATTTGCGACACTCCCTTCGCTCAGGGTTTGTAGATACATCGCCGAGCGTAGGGCTATTCCATAATTCTGCTCCGGTCTTGCCGCAGCGGCAACCGCACCGATGGTCAACAATCGTGATTGCGCTATAATAGAACACACGTTCGTTATTGATTCGAGAGGGGTGCCGTCGTGGGGGAGAGCGATAAGTCGATACGTTTGGTCACGGCCCTCGTCGAGTGCCGCCCCGACGGCGAGTACGCCCCGTGGGGCATCAAATGGTACGACGGCACCGTCTACCCGTTCGACCGCATCGAGTCCTACAGCTCCCGCTCGCGGGCGCTCGGCAGGAACCATCCCACCGCGCCTGTGCAAAAAAGAGGGCCGCCAAACAGCGACCCTCCAGCGAAAGTGCAGTTATTTAGGACAGTCAAATTCTTTGAATAACAAATGACTGCTGTATAATTACATAATAAAGTTCACCCGGAAGGAGCGATCGATGAAAAGCAAACGATTTGCCCTGAATGCACTTCTGGTAGTAGCAATATTGACGCTCTTCGTCTTTTCGGACTCATACATGAATCAGCCAAGATTTGGATATGCTTTATACGCTGTGTTTTCCGGCGAAACAACTTACAACACTATTGGCTTCATTGACGCAATCTTTTTCTATGTAGTCGGCCCCTTATCAAGCGAACTGGTCGCTTTCCTTGTCTGCCTCAACCTGAATCAACGAAGCCAAACTCATTCAGCGACTTCGGCCAAACAAGGAATCAATCTCTTCGCAATAACGATAATTCTGCAAATTCTGACAGTGTTGATTATCGCCCTGACCGCAACAAACGTTTTGAAGTATGAGTTCGGATTCATCGCGAGTTGCCTGATGGCAATTGCCGCGGGTATAGCGGTCTCGTATACGACACCGGCAAAGAAGTGGCTCAACTAACAGGGCCTATTTGGAATCCGAATCGTCCATGGAGCCGTCGATGCCGGTTTTGGTGTCGTCGTCCGTATTGGAATCGTCATCCTTGGGGCTTATAGGACAAAATGTGTATATCTCATAATGTATACGTTGCACCATGAGAGAGGGGTCTGTCATGAGCTGGAAACCGAGAAAATGCGTTATCGCCGGTCTCGTGACAACCGGTCCCGGCGGCGGCTTGTTTGTAACCGCAATGACATCGTACCGACTTTTCACTTGCATGTTCTGAAAGGAAGTTGCCATGCTGTCGCAAAATCAATCGAGATACTTGACCACAATCGGCTTTGCCCTGCTTGCATTACTCTTTGCTAGCGACCTTTTGCTGAAACCGCCCAAGGAACTCGTTTCGCTTGCCATAGCCTGCATTTCCGCCCTTTACTTTACGGCAACCCTATTCGTCGGACTAAAGGAGAGGAAAAAGGGCGCAGTCGTTGCATCTGCCGTAGGCGTGATCATAGCCATTGCCTCATTCTTTATCTGACACATTGGTGATCTAGGGGCGATATCGTAGGAATACGACCGTGAGAGCCGGGACCAGATTGCCCGGGTTGCCCGGTCGGCTCGCGCGACGGCGCAGCGGTTCCACAGAAAGCTCTCCGGACTTCACGCCGTTTCTGATCGCATTGTAGACAGCCATCTCGTCTTCGCAGTCGGCGAGCACGCGGTATGCGTCGTCGTTTTGGATGTCCAGTAAATCTCGAAGGTCCTCCATGCACCAGCGTCCGAGATTTGGCCATGCGCGTTGCGCGAGCTGATAGGTGTCGATTGCGATGTTGTAGTTAAAGTCCAGGCCAAAGCCGTCCCAGGCAGAACGGCTTTGTTTCCTTGATTATCAACTTCATCCGGACACTTCCCGCATTCATCCGTGTGTGTACGGATGAATGCGGGGTTCAATACCCCGGCGGCCTTATCGGAAGACCGCCGGGAATTCTCACTCCTCGATAAAAGCCGGCACTCGGTTAGTCCTGCGCATCTTGAAATCGCCAGACTCGTGGGAGACGTAGAGAATGCCGTCCATCCCATCTCGCGATGCATACGACAGGTGAACAGAACCGCAATCCGCTCCATCATTGTCGAGAAGATCGAACGAATTCGGGTCGCTCGTTGCGGCCAAACGACCACTCAGACAAGAGCCATCGTCATTACAGATTTGCCATTCCATGTCTTCGCCTGCAAGAATCGCCATAGACGGCCTGGTCACGCCATCGCTGGCATACATCCCGTCTATGCCAAACCCATTTTCAGCGCCATCGATGAACGACTGCTCGGACCTATACCTCGCAAATGATGCACATAGCACCATTGCAAGACAAAGTACAAAGCCAACAATCGCCATCTTTGCATAGCTCTTGCCTATCATGTCATTCACCTCCTTCGTATGTATCGAGGTATTCCTGCTTGAGCGTCTGCGAGGACGACTTGATCTTTTCCACGAGCGTGCCGGCCTCGATGAAGTAGAACGAGTTGGTGAGGTCTGCCAGGTCGTCGAGCAGATGGCTTGAAATGAGCACGCTTCGTCCCCGCGCCACCTCGCTGCGCATCGCGTCGCAGGAGGTTTTCCGCTTTCCCGGATCGAGGCCGTTCAGCGGTTCATCGAGGATGAGGTA
>DBGBJN010000025.1:0-2225 GCA_048449885.1 Collinsella sp. | reverse complement strand
GCTTCGAGCCGCGCGCCGAGGAGCTCGCCAAGAAGTACGCCCTGGCCCCCTACACCATGTTCATCGGCTCCGGCGCCCTGTGGGGCGAGACGATCCTGTTCTCGATGTGCATCCTCGAGGAGATGCAGTGGAAGCGCACCCGCTACATCACCTCGGCCGACTTCTTCCACGGCACCCTCGAGCTCGTGGAGCCCGGCGTCCCGGTCTTCCTGTTCATGGGCGAGGACGAGAACCGCAAGCTCGACGAGCGCGTCCGCGCCTTCCTGACCCGCGGCGTGACCGGCGACACCGACATCAACATCATCGACACCGCCGAGTTCGCGATCCCCGGCCTTGACGACGAGTTCCGCGTCATCGTCTCCCCGTGGATTCTGACGGTGCTCGTGACCGACCGCCTGGCTCGCTACTACGAGACGGTCACCAAGCACAACCTCAAGTATCGTCGCTACTATCACCAGTTCGACTACTAAAGAAAACGGGTGCGGGAACGTGCCGGGCTATTGAGAGGAACACAGAATGAGACAGTACATCATCGCCAGCCATGCGCACTTCGCCACCGGCATCAAGGAGAGCGTCGAGCTGCTCTCGGGCGCTCGCGACAACGTCCACGATCTTTCGATGTTCGTCGATGGCCGCATGGACGTAGCCGAGGAGGCCCAAAAACTGCTGGCAGGCATGTCTGCTGACGATGATGTCGTTGTCTGCACCGACCTCTTTGGCGGCAGCGTCAACAACGAGTTCACCAAGATCGTCCAGACGCGTCCCCGCACGTACCTCGTTACCAACATGAACCTTCCTCTCCTCATCCAGCTGCTGTTCTCTGACGAGTCGGCGCCGGTTGAGGAGACGATTCGCGCCATCGTCGCTGCGGACGATACGCGCGTGAAGTTTGTCAACGATCTTTTGGTCGATGGCGACGAGGAAGAAGAGTTCTAATCCGCAGCACCTACTGACACGCCGTAAGACGGCACAAGACCTTTGGGGGGTCACATTATGATTCAGCTACTTCGCGTTGACCATCGCCTGCTTCATGGCCAGGTCGCAGTTTCCTGGGTTCAGGGCCTTGGCTCCAACTGCATCTTCTGCGTGGGCGATAAGGTCGCTAACGACCCGGTGTGGAAGACGACGCTCAAGATGGGCAAGCCTGCCGGCTGCAAGCTCGTCATCAAAGATATGGAGCATGCAATCGAAGCTATCAACTCGGGCGTGACCGACAAGTACAAGATGATCATCTGTGTCGCCACTATTGCTGAGGCAAAGCAGCTTGTTGAGGGCTGCCCGCAGATCAAGTCGGTCAACCTGGGCAACACCAAGCCAAAGGACGAGAAGCGTCCCGATGCTCGTCAGGTCTCTCGTCAGATCTTCCTGACCGCGGCCGAGGAAGCCGATGTGCGCGAGATGCTGGATCGTGGCGTTGAGGTCGAGATTCAACCCCTGGCCGATGACCCCAAGGTCGACTGCGCCAGCGTGCTCTAGGCGTTCAATTTCGAAGAGTCTGAGCTCTTCGTAGTGTCCTATTAGGAAAGGGGGATATATGCTTACCCAAGCAATCCTCATCGGACTTATCGCCGCATTTGGTAAGTTCGACTGCCAGCTCGGTACGCTCTACGCGTTCCGCCCCATCGTCCTGTGCCCGCTCGTGGGCCTGGTGCTGGGGGACCTGCAGTCCGGCCTCGCGATCGGTGCGAGTCTGGAGCTGCTGTTCATGGGCTCGATCTCCATCGGCGCCTACGTGCCGCCTGATGAGACGATCGGCGGCGTGCTTGCCTGCGCCTTCGCTATCCAGCTGGGCCAGAGCACCGAGGCAGCCATCGCGCTTGCCATGCCCATCGCCACGCTGTGCCTTGCCATCAAGAACATCCTTAACGCCGCCCTGCCGATCCTGGTCGACCGCGCTGATGTCTACTCCGGCCAGGGCAACCTTAAGGGCGTCTATGCGATGCACTTCCTGATCGGTTTGACCGGTATCATCATGGCGTTCCTGCTGTGCTCGCTGTCGTTCTATCTGGGTGCTGACGCCATCCAGGGCCTGCTCGACTTCATCCCGCCCTTTGTCCTTGCTGGCTTTGGCGTTGCCGCCAACTTCCTGCCTGCCATGGGCTTCGCCATGCTCGGCCGCCTGGTGCTCACCAAGCAGCTCGTGCCCTTCTACTTCCTGGGCTTCCTGCTGTGCTCCTACGCCAACGTGCCCGTCCTGGGCGTCGCCCTGATCGCCATCATCATCG
>DBGBJN010000024.1:0-5099 GCA_048449885.1 Collinsella sp. | reverse complement strand
AATCACGCGCTCCTGGAAGTTGATGACCACGGCGGCGCTGGAGTTGAGGCCCTTGATGGCAGGGTCGCATTGGTAGCCCGGCGCGGCGAGCACGCAGAAGTCCGGCTCGCCGGTGCGCGCGATTTCGCGGGCGAGCGGGCGGGCGAGCATCTGTTTAATGAAGAGCGCCTGGCTGGCACGCTCGCAGGCGACGAGCAAGCGGCGCGTGTGGTTGCGGTCGGCGCCGGCCATGCCGCGGGTGACGAACACATCGCGCTCGTTGAGATAGTCGACGATGCCGGCTTTGATGACCTCGTAGCTTTCGACGGACAGCGGGCGGTTGACGGCGCCCCAGGCAATCTTGTCGTGGACATCGGGGGTGTCAACGATAAAGCGGTCGTTGGGCGAACGTCCGGTACGCTCCCCCGTCTCGATCACCAGCGCGCCGTTGGATGCCATGCGGCCTTCGTTGCGGCGGATGGCATGCTCGACGAGCTCGGCTGCCGGCAGGTCAACCAGCAGGCGGGGCTGGTTCTCAGCTGGGTCTTCGACCAGCGTAATGCCAAAATTGGACAGAACTTCTGCAGGGGTAACACCAGGCATGGGGCCTCCTTTAAAAACGCGGCACGTGGACGCGGCGCGCACTTTACTCACGTAAAGCCCGTTGTACCCGATATGCAAAAACGTTTTTGCGGCAAGGGCGGCAAGCCCGCCCAACGGTCAAAAATCGCAGGCAAGCGGCCCAGTCATTGGGGACGTTCTTAAACGACTAGTCATTGGGGACACTCTTGAACAGACAACATTCAAGGAGTGTCCCCGGATGCCGGCACTTAGGGACGTTCCCAAAGTGCCGGCACATAAGGAACGTCCCTAAGTGCCGACTACTGAATGGCGCCGCCGAAATTATTGAACAACCTGTTCAAAAACACGAATGGATACCACCGCGACTATACTAGAGCGCAGCAATAGAAAGGACCTACTTTGAGCATCACGCCCCTCGATAGCATTCGCCGCGCCATCGCCCGCCGCAATGGCGTCGCCGACCCCGCCGTAGCGGGCAGCGGCACCGCAAGGGCCCAGGGCGGACGCATCGAGAACGGCCTGTTCCCCGCCTCCCACACGGCCGAAGAGCTCGCGCGCATCCAGGAGCTGAGTCAGCGCAACGCCGGCGGGCCCGATAGCAGCCAGGCCACGCGCCGTCGCCGCGAGCGCGATCGCCAGCCCGGCCCCGTCCGCCGCATGGTCAACGCTTGGTGGAACCGTCTGCTCGGCGCCGTCTACGGCGGCGGATTCTCCATGCAGGAAGCGGAATACGAGGAGCACGCCACCAGTCGCGACTATCTTTGGAACACCCTCGGCACCGCCGTGTGGGGCATGGCGTTTCCTCTGCTCACCATCGTGTCCACACAGCTCGCGGGTGCCGAGGAGGCCGGTAAGTTCTCCATCGCCTTTGTCACCGGCACGCTCATCATGATCGCGTGCAACTACGGCGTGCGCAACTTTCAGGTCTCGGACATCGATGAAAAGACGTCCTTCGCCTCCTACCAGCTCAACCGCTGGCTCTGCGGAGCGCTCGCGCTGGCATGCGGCCTGGTATACAGCAACGCCCGCGGCTACGATGCGCAGATGGCCACGATCGGCCTGGGCGTCTACCTCTATAAGGTGATCGACGGCATCGCCGACGTGTACGAGGGCCGCCTGCAGCAGGCCGACAAGCTCTATTTGGCCGGCATGAGCCAAACGTTGCGTTCCGCCGGCGTCATCGCGGTCTTTAGCGTGGCGCTGTTCCTTACGCGCAGTATGCCCATCGCGGCCATGGCCATGGGCATCGCCGCGATTGCCTCGCTCGTGCTGGTCACCGCCCCGCTCGCCCTGCTCGAAACCGAAAAATCACGCCGCATGAGTCTGCGCGAGGCTGGCCACCTGTTTGTCCAGTGTGCTCCGCTCTTTGGCGCGCTGTTCCTGTTCAACCTTATCGAGAGCATGCCCAAGTTTGTAATGGAAGGCACGCTGGCCTACAAGTATCAGCTGTACTTTAATGCACTGTTCTTTCCGGCGCAGGCCATTTTGTTGAGCATTGGATTTATCTATAAACCGCAGCTCCTGCGTCTGTCGAGCATTTGGGCGAATCCGCGTAAGCGTCGCCGCTTTGACCTGATTATTATTGCCGTTATGGCACTGATCGTGGTCATTACCGGAGCGTGCGCCGCATTTATGGCAGGCCCCGGCATCCCCATCATGAGCTTTATGTACGGCCTTAACTTTGAGCGCTACCGCACGCTGGCGCTGCTGATGGTTGTTGCCGGCGGCGTCACCGCGGCAATCGACTTTATCTACGCCATCATCACGGTGTTGCGCCACGCCGGCGACGTAACCAAGATCTACCTGATCTGCTTCGCTGTAAGCGTGGTGCTGCCGGTGGTCCTGATTAAGCTGCTGGGTCTGATGGGCGCTGTGGTGAGCTACCTAGCCATCATGGCCCTACTCCTGGTGCTGCTGATTATCGAGTACGCCCACATCCGCCAACGCATCGAACGCGACCGCAACCCATACGGCGCCTAATTAGCTGCCCCGGTCACCGGAATTTGCGATGGAATCACCCCGACTGGGGTCTCGTTGCGGACAATATGCATCACGCAAAACTAAGTGAGTAGACTTTTACCGAATCCCCGACCACACCGACAAGGCACAAGTCTGTGACCTGCGCTTTTATTGAGGCAAATATGTTGGGTACTCGGCATTTCCAAAAAAGTCTACTCACTTAGCCAGCGGGCAGCCAAATGATTATTTAATCCCCGTCCCAGAAAAATCATTTGATGGGCAGAAGGGCAAAAGTAGTCAAAAAAGCCCCGTCCCAAATTAGCTACGGTAGAACGGCGGAACAAGGTTATTCGCCCGGGTTGATGTTCGCGTAGAACTCGGCCCCGTCGTCCAGACGCAGAATGCCTACGCGGCCGAACTCCGACCCGGTGGCGGCGGCGCAGTCGATGTCGATGCGGTCGGGCTCGCCGGCGGTATCCTCGCCGCCCAGGCGCACGATCTGCCCGCGGCCCGACTCCTCATCGAGCCCCGCCAGGCCGCCCACCTCGCAATAACGCCCGAGCGACACCGTGGGCGTGTGGCCGCTCACCACGACCGGGCCCTTGCCCTCGGCAGAGAGCAGCCCCGTCGGCGAATCCCAATAGCCGTGACGAATCCACAGCAAGTCATCGGACGACTGCACGGCAAGCATCTGCTTCAGCAGTTCGCGATCGGCATCCACCGCCCCCGCACCATCAGCACAATCAACCCCATGTTCAAGCAAAAACGCCCGCGCCGCCTCGGTCTGGATGCCGGCATGTACCAGCAGGTACGGACGCTCGTCAGTCTCGGCCACCGCATAGAGCGGCAGCGTCGCCATCCAACGCACGAGCTCCTCGTACGCCTCGAATTCCATGTCGTTGAGCTGCTGACGGGTAGTCCAACCGCCGTTGATATCCCAGGTCTCGGCATCGAGCGGATCCTGGCCAATGATGGCATCGAGCATAATCTGTTCGTGATTGCCCTTGAGCACGCGAGCGTTGGGTAGCGAGCGCACGAGTTTAATAACGCCAACCGGATCGGGCCCGCGATCGATCATGTCGCCCAGCACGTACAGCGTATCGTCGGACGCCAGCGAAATCTTGGACAGGGCCTCGTCAAGCGCACGCACGTGCCCGTGAGCATCGGATGTCACATAGATCGCCATGGAACGCCTTTCCCTGCATTACGGCCGAAGCCCAATGCCACGGCTAAAACTTCAAGTTGAACTTAAACGTTATCCATTGTACTCCGTTGCAATAAAGCTGGAAAGGGTTTCCGAGCAGAGGCAAAGACGGCAGCCGTCTATGACGATATCGCGCACGCGCGCAATCCAACCCCATAAACCCACCATCCTTGGGTACAAATAACCGCAGACAACTGACCGTGCCACGCCAACCACCCAGGAGCGGACACTATCCATGAACCAGATCCTTCTCTTTATCGGCCTCGTCATCATTTTGTGCCTGACCATCAAACCCGTCGGCAAAAAACTCCCCTTCCCCACCCTGCTCATCTTTATCGCGCTGGGCATGCTGTTGGGCGTCAACGGCCCGACGCATATCGACTTTAGCGACTACGCACTCACCGAAACCGTCTGCAGCACGGCGCTGCTGTTCATCATGTTCTACGGCGGCTTTAACACCAATATCGACCGCGCCAAGCCCGTCGCTGCGCCGGCGGTGCTGCTGAGCACGCTCGGCGTCGTCATCACTGCCGGCATCACCGGCATGTTCGCCCACTTCGCGCTGGGGTTCGACTGGATCGGTGGCCTGCTGCTGGGATCGGTCGTGGCGTCCACCGACGCGGCCAGCGTCTTTAGCGTTCTGCGCGAGCACAGCCTTTCGCTGAGGGGCGGCACCGACTCGCTGCTCGAGGTCGAATCGGGCTCCAACGACCCCGTCGCCTATATGCTCACCGCTGTGCTCGCTACACTCGCGGCCGGCGGCGACATCAACATTCCCGCACTGCTGGCCAAGCAGATCATTCTAGGCGCGGGCCTGGGCCTTGCCATCGGCTGGGTGGCGGGCCGCCTGATTGAACGCGCACATGCAACGGCCGAGGGCGCGCAGACCATCTTTTTGTTCGCCGTGGCGATCGTCGCCTACGCGCTGCCGAGCTATCTGGACGGCAACGGCTTTTTGGCTGTATACCTGGCAGGCATTGTACTGGGTGCCAGCGACATCACCGGCAAAGTCGAGATGGCGCACTTCTTTGACACTCTCACCGAGATGGCAGAGATGACGATCTTCTTCTTGCTCGGCCTGCTCGTGACGCCCGCGCGCCTGCCGCAGATGCTGCTGCCGGGCCTGGCGCTCATGGCGTTCATGCTCTTTGTGAGCCGCCCCATCGCCGTAGGCATGCTGCTGGCGCCGTTTAGGACGAACCCTCGCCAGGTTGCGCTCGTAAGCTGGGCGGGTCTGCGCGGAGCAGCTTCGGTCGTCTTTAGTCTCTTTGCCGTGGTGGCCGGCGTTCCCGGCGGACACGACCTATTTGACCTGGTGTTTGTGATTGCCGTGTCGAGCATTGTGGTGCAGGGCTCGCTGCTGCCGGCGGTGGCG